>NZ_JANOCG010000100.1:0-6208 GCF_031412075.1 Rhizobacter sp. | reverse complement strand
ACCAGTGGTACGACACACCCAACCTCCGCGTGGTCACCTATGCCGTCTGCGAGGTGCTGCTGCGCAAGGACGGATTCCAGGTGCTCGACGCCTTCGGCATCCAGGAAGGCCGCGCCGTGCGCAGCTGGCCCAACCTGATGGCCAGCGTGGCCGTCTTCAAGTTCCAACGCGGCTGATTGAGCCCCCCAGTCGCTTTGCTCCTGCCCCCGAGGGGCGCCGCCTGGCGGCCCGGCAGAGCCGGTTCCGCGGGCGTTGCTTGAGGGACAGCTTCGCTGCGCTTGCTGCGAAGCGATGGCGGCTGAGTTGCGGGTTCATCCGGGGCTGGTGAGTGGGCACAAGCTCGCTAGCATTCGGCACATGGTCGACGCCCCACTCCGTTTCCGCACCGCCTCGCTGCTTGACGCCCAGGAACTCGGCCGCCTCAATCACCAGCTGATCAGGGACGAAGGCCATCGCAACCCGATGAGCCTGACCGAGTTGACCGAGCGCATGCGCGGCTGGATCGCCTACGAGGGCTACGAGGCGCTGCTGGGCCTGGACGGCGACGAGATCGTGGCCTACGTGCTCTGGCGCGACCTGCACGACAGCGTCTACCTGCGGCAGATCTATGTGCACGGTGACTACCGGCGGCAGGGCACGGCCCGCCAGCTGATGCTGAGCGTGTTCGAGCGCTGGCCCGAAAAGCGCCTCACCGTCGACGTGCTGGCCGGCAATGCGCGTGCGCTCGCCTTCTGGCGCCGCATGGGCTACCAGGATTACGCGGTGATGCTGGAGCGGCTGCCGCCGGGCAAAGAGAGCTGAGCTCAGGTCGGCTGCGCCAGCGCCGACCTGATCGCGCGTGACAAATCGACCAGCCGGTAGGGCTTGGCCAGCAGCTGCACGCCGGGGTCGAGCCGGCCGTGGTGGACGATCGCGTTTTCGGTGTAGCCCGAGGTGTAGAGCACACGCAGCGTGGGGCGCAGTTGGCGGGCTGCGTCGGCGAGTGCGCGGCCGTTCATGCCGCCGGGCATGACCACGTCGGTGAACAGCAGGTCCACGTCGGGGTGCTGCTCGATCAGCGCCAATGCGCCAAGGCCGTTGTCGACCTCGATCACGCGGTAGCCCATCGAGCGCAGCTGCTGGCAGGCGTAGCGGCGCACCATCTCGTCGTCTTCGACCACGAGGATGGTCTCCTGGCCGCCCACGGGCATGAGCCGGTCGACCAACTCGGGGGCGGGCACCGAGGCACCCAGGGCACGTGGCAGGTACAGCTTGACCGAGGTGCCATGGCCCAGCTCGGAGTAGATGTTCACGTGCCCGGCCGACTGCTTGACGAAGCCGTACACCATGGCCAGGCCGAGGCCGGTGCCCTTGCCTTTTTCCTTGGTGGTGAAGAAGGGCTGGAACACCTGCTCCAGATGCTCGGGCGCGATGCCCCGGCCGGTGTCCGACACGGCGAGCATCACGTACTGGCCGGGCTTCACGTCGATGTGCACCTCGGCGTAGGCCTGGTCGAGCACGGTGTTGGCGGTCTCGATGGTGAGACGCCCGCCGCCGAGCATGGCGTCGCGCGCGTTCAGGCACAGGTTGAGCAGCGCGTTTTCCAGCTGGCCCTGGTCGACCATGGCCGGCCACAAGCCGGCAGCGCGGATCAGCTCGATCTCGATGTGCTCGCCCAGACTGCGGCGCAGCATCGAGTCCATGCCGGCCATCAGCTGGTTGATGTCGAGCGCCTTCGGGCTCAGCGCCTGTTTGCGCGCGAATGCCAGCAGCTGCTGCGTGAGCGCCGCGCCGCGCTGCGCGGCCTGCACGATCATCTCGGCCAGCATGCGTTGTTGTGGGTGGCCCTCGCTTTGTTCGACCAGCAGTTCGGCATTGCCCATCACCACGGTCAGCAGGTTGTTGAAATCGTGCGCCACGCCGCCGGTGAGCTGGCCCACGGCCTCGAGCCGCTGCGAATGCTGCAGCCGCGCGTTGAGCTTGGAGATGTCGTCGTGCTGCCTCGCCAGGGAGGCGGCCGCCTGGTTCAGCGTGCTCATCAACACACCCAGCTCACCCCGCGCCAGGGGGGCAGGGATCTGCGCCGTGAGTTCGCCCTGGGCGAGCTGCCGGGCCATCTGCGTGATGCGTGCGATCTGCTGGCTCAGGCTGATCTCGGCAAAGAACCACACCACCAGAAAAAGCAGCAACGCAAACGCGGCGAGCAAGGCCATGTCTTGCCCGAAGCGGCGGTTCGCGGCGGCCAGCAGCGCGCTCTTGGGCGCACTGGCGAGCAGCCGCAGGCCGGTCTCTTCGATCGCGGAGCTGTCGGCCAGCGCCCACACGCCGGCCTCTCCGGTGGGCCCGGTGAATTCGCTCGTGGCGGCCTTGCGGTGAGCTGACGCAAAGCGGTGCACGGCCGTTCCTGAGATCGAGCTGCCCACCGGGCCCTCGCCACCCATGCTGGCCAGCGAGCGGGCGAGCACGGTGCCTTTGCGGTCAAGCATCAGCAGGCTGGCGCCCGGCACCGGAGGGGCGTCGACCTCGAACAGTTTTTGCAGGTTGAGCGAGGCCAGCAACACGAATTGCAAGTCGCCCTGTACCGAGCGCACCGGGTAGGCGATCTGCAGCACGGCCGAGCCGGTCAAGCGGCCAAACACCGGCTCCAGCACCACCTTGTCCCGGGCCTGCAGCGCGGCCTTGAAATAGGCCCGGTCACGCAGATCGAGCTCGCGCCCCGAGCGCAGCGAGTCGCAGAACAGGCGGCCGTCGGGCTTGATGGTCAGGATGCCGGTGTACTGCGGGTAGGCCTCGCGCACCTCGGAGAGAAAGGCCGAGCAGGCCGCCCGGTTGTCGGTGAAAAGATCCTGCGCGCGGGCCAACCCGAAGTGGAGCTGGGCCGTGCCCTGGATCTTCTCGGCGATGGTGTCGGCGCGGCGTTGTGCGAACAAGGCCAGCGTGGTGGTGTCGGCCTCGATGGCGCGGTCGCGGTCATAGAGAAAGCGCGCGAGCACGAGCAGGGCCGGAAGCAGCGTGGCCAGCAGTGTGAGCAGCAGCAGCCTCGTTCGAATGCTCATTCTGGTTTTTCCCTCCTGCGGCGTGGCAAACCCGGCTGCTATGCTGGCCCCGCTGCCGGTGGGCACACTGTGCCCGTGACCCAGCGGCGAACGATGATAGCCGTGCATGCCCAGCCCGCAGGCCCGTCAAACAGTTCCAGGGGACTCCCATGCCGCCCGCTCGACTGCTCATCCTCGACGACGATGCCATGGTCGGCCAGATCCTGGTGATGGCGGCCAAAGGGGCCGGGTGCGAAGCGCGCTGGTGTGAGCGGCACGAGGCCTTCTTCGAGGCTGTGGGCGACTGGCAGCCCACACACATTGCAGTGGACTTGCTGATGCCCGACATCAGCGGCAGAGAGGTGCTGCACCGCCTCGCGGCCGAGGGCTGCCAGGCACGCGTGATCGTTTCCAGCGGCCTGGGGGCGGGCGAATTGGAGTCGGTGCTCGGTGAAGCGCGTTCGCTGGGTTTGCAGACGGCGGGTGTGCTGCCCAAGCCGTTTTCACTCGCCGCCGTGCGAGCCCTGCTCGTCTAAGTCTCTCGCGCGAAGAAGCGCAGCAGGCGCTGCGCCACCTCGTGTGGCGCCTCGGCGGGCAGCCAGTGCCCGCTGTCGGGAAAGTGCTCCACCGCAGCGGCGCCGAAGCGGTCGGCAAACCTGCGTGGGATGTAGGGGTCGTGGTCTGCCCACAGCACCAGCGAAGGCCTTTGCGCCGTGAGCTTGCGCAACTCGTCTTCCCAACCGGCGAAGTGACGTGGGTCGGCCGCGCGGTACCAGCGCAACATCATCCGCTTCACCGAAGGCGTGATCAGGTCGTAGGTGCGGTGGATCTGCTCGCGCGTGAGCCGGCGCGAGGCCCGCTGCAATTCACGCGTGAAGCCGCGCCGGCTCGTCAACGCCTGCACCAGCTCGCCGATGACCGGTGTGCGCCACAGCCGGCCGAACAGGTGCCAGCGATAGTCGGACGAAAACACCGTGTTCGTGATGACCACGCTGCGCACCTTGGCCGGGTGCCGCACCGCCCATGCGAGACCGAACGGGCCGCCAATGTCGTGCACCAACAGGTGCAGCGGCACCTGGATGTCCAGCGCCACGACGAGCGCGTCGACCCAGCTCGCCATGCCCTCCAGCGAGTAGTCGAAATCCTCGGGTGCGATGGAGCGCCCGAACCCTGGCAGGTCGGGGGCGATGCAGCGGTAGTGCGGGCGCAGGTCGGGAATGACCCCGCTCCACACCTCGCAGGAGTCGGGGTTCCCGTGCAGGAACAGGATGGGAGAGCCGTGCCCCTCATCGACGAGGTGGATGTTTGTCCGACCGACGTTCAGTTTCATGCGCAATCTCTTTCAAGGTCATCCGACAGAAGGTGTTGACGGGGAGATTGTTGGAAACCGGGTTTTTCGACAATGGCGCAAAAAGACCATTTACTATTAATACATGCCAAGCCCAGCGCCCGCACCTGCCAGCCCGTTTCGACTGGGCTTGCTGCTGTTTCCAGGCTGCATGCCGGCCGGTCTGTTCGCGGCCAGCGACATGGTTCGCGCCTGCAACATGCGCGCGGGCCGCGTGTGCATGACCGTGACCTGGGCCGGCACCCGGCTCGAAGAGGTCTCGACGCATCACGGCCCGAAGCTTCGGGCGCAGTCGACCGTGGCAGACGGTGGCTGCGATGCCTGGTTGATGCCCGGTCTCTGGCTCGCTTCCACCGAGGGGCTGGATAGTGCAGTACGAGCGCAGCGCGACATGGTCGAAGCCCTGCGCGCGTTGCCACGAGGGGCGCAGCTCTGGAGCTACTGCGCGGGCGTTGCGCTGGCGGCCGCTGCAGGCCGGCTCGACGGGCATGCCGCCACCGCGACGTGGTGGCTCCGGCCGGCGCTGGCCGAGCACTTCAAACGCGTGACATGGCGCAGCGGGCCTGACCTCGTGGTCGACCGCCGCGCCATCACGGCGTCTGGACCGAGCGGCTACCTGCCGCTCATGCTCGACCGGCTTTCACACTGCTTTGCCGACGACGTGGTGCAAGACATGCAAGAGCTGCTGATGCTGCCCAGCCCCCGCAGGCGTCACCCCTCGTTCGAGCCGGTCGAGATGATGAGGCTTGCCGACCCGGCGATGCGGGCGTTGCTGGCATGGGCTCAACGCACTCCCGCCCAGGGCGTGTCGCTGGCCGAGGCGGCCCGGCAGCAGAGCGTCTCGGTACGCACGCTGGCCCGCCTGGTCGACCGTGCCAGCGGCATGGGCGCGGGAGAGTGGTTGCGTCGCGCCAAGCTCAGCCAGGCCGCCGAGGCCTTGCGCAGCACGCGCACACCCATCAAGGCCATCAGCGAGGAGTTGGGGTTTGGCAGCGAGGCCAGCCTGTACCGGGCCTTCAGGTCAGCGACGGGGCTGACGCCATCCGCCTACCGCCAGGCGTATGGCTCGACGGCGCGCGCGGCAGTGGCTTCGTCGCCAAGCATCGCCACGCGGGTGAGCCCGCGTCAGCGCGGGTGACGGCGCGGCAGCAGCTTGCCGCCACCGCGTGTCATCAACGCGGCGCCGCACCACCACACCGCCAGGAACAACACCCACACACCGAGGCCGAAGGCGCCTGCCATCAGCAGGCTGTCGGTCGTGAGGCCGAACGAGGGGCGGAAGGCGGCCCAGGTGGCCTGCGCCATCTCGGCGTCGGCATGGCTCAGCAGGTAGCCGGCCTGGTGGAACACGTCGGTATCGAGGGCGGCCAGCGTGCGCTGCAAATACGCCACCGAATCGGCCATCGCCTGGATCGCCGCGCCCTCGGCCCGAAAGGTCGGGTCGGTGCTGGCCAGGTGGTGCTGGACCAGCTTGGCCAGGCTGCCGTCGTGAAAACGGTTGGCGATCTCTTGAAACGGCGCCAGGTCCCTAAGGGCCTGGCCGAGCGCGCCGCCCACACGCTGGCGGTATTGCGCCAGGTAGCTGGGCACCATGCCGCCCGCGAACATGCCGATGACCAGCACGGCGCGGTCAAGCAGGCCGCGCAGCACGCTAGCAGGCATCAGCCGCCGCCGGGCCGCCCCAAGGCGGCTGACGTCCCCATGGGGGGCAGGAGCGAAGCGACGTGGGGGCGGACAAATCAGCCGCCGCCGGGCCGCCCCAAGGCGGCTGAGGTCCCCGTGGGGGGCATGGCCGAACCGACGTGGGGGGGGACCAAAACGGCGCACCGGCGACGCGCGATGGCGG
>NZ_JANOCG010000099.1:0-6965 GCF_031412075.1 Rhizobacter sp. | reverse complement strand
CCCATCCTGGCCAATGTGCTGATCCGCAAGACGGGCTCGCAGATCGAGTTCACCACCAGCGACCTGGAGATCCAGGTTCGCACCCTGGCCGAGCTCGATGGGGACGCCGCCAACTTCAGCACCACGGTAGGTGCGCGCAAGCTGATCGACATCTTGCGCTCGCTGCCCAACGATCAGATGGTCACGCTGAGCGCCAACCAGAACAAGCTCACCCTGCAAGGTGGCAAGAGCCGCTTCACGCTGCAAACGTTGCCTAGCGATGACTTCCCGCTGGTGCAAGAAGCAGCTGACTTCGGCCCCGTGTTCAGCGTGCCGCAAAAGACACTCAAGCTTTTGATCAACCAGGTGCACTTCGCGATGGCGGTGCACGACATCCGCTACTACCTCAACGGCATCTTGTTCGTCGCCGAGGGTAAGAGCCTCACGCTGGTCGCAACCGACGGTCACCGGCTGGCGCTCGCCCAGGCCACGCTCGATGTGGAGATTCCGAAACAAGAAGTCATCCTGCCGCGCAAGACGGTGCTCGAACTGCAACGTTTGTTGAAGGATGAAGAGACACCGATCGAGATGCGCTTTGCCGGCAACCAAGCCAAGTTCAGCTTCAGCGGCATGGAGTTCGTGACCAAGCTGGTCGAAGGCAAATTCCCCGACTACAACCGCGTGATCCCGAAGAACCACAAGAACCACATCACGCTCGGCCGTGCGCCCTTGTTGGCCAGCCTGCAGCGCGCGGCCATCCTGACCAGCGAAAAGTTCAAGGGTGTGCGCGTCAACATCGAGCCCGGCACCTTGCGCATTGCGTCGAGCAATGCCGAGCAGGAAGAGGCCAAGGAAGAGCTCGAGATCGACTACAGCGGAGACGCCATCGAGATCGGTTTCAACGTCACCTACCTGATGGACGCCTTGGCCAACATGAGTGTCGAGATGGTCAAGCTTGAGCTCCAAGACACCAACTCAAGCGTCTTGATCACCGTGCCCGAGCAAGCTGGGTTCAAGTACGTTGTGATGCCGATGCGGATCTAGCGCAACACATCGATTCCCCATAAGCGGGCCGCTGGCCCGCTTCAGCGTTTTTGAAGGGGCCTGCAATTTCCATTGCGACCCCCACACAGAGAGCCAGAAACAGCAATGAGCGACGTGCAAAACCTCCCCGAAGACGACGAAGCCAAGAAGGCCGCCACGGCCGCCGATTACGCCGCCTCCAGCGCGGCATACGGTGAAGGCAGCATCCAGATCCTGGAAGGCCTGGAAGCGGTGCGCAAGCGCCCCGGCATGTACATCGGCGACACCTCCGACGGCACCGGTTTGCACCACCTGGTGTTCGAGGTGGTCGACAACTCCATCGACGAATCGCTGGCCGGTTATTGCGACGACATCGTGGTGACGATCCACAGCGACAACTCCATCAGCGTCACCGACAACGGCCGCGGCATCCCGACCGGCGTGAAGATGGACGACAAGCACGAGCCCAAGCGCAGTGCGGCCGAGATTGCGCTGACCGAGCTGCATGCCGGCGGCAAGTTCAACCAGAACAGCTACAAGGTCTCGGGCGGTCTGCACGGTGTGGGTGTGAGCTGCGTCAACGGTTTGTCGAAGTGGCTGCGCCTCACGGTACGCCGCGATGGCAAGGTGCACTTCATGGAGTTCAAACAAGGCATTCCGCAAGAGCGTCTGATCGAGCAGCGCGACGGCTTCGAAGTCTCGCCCCTGAAGGTGATCGGCGACACCGAAAAGCGTGGCACTGAGGTTCACTTCCTGCCCGACCTGGAGATCTTCTCCAACATCGACTTCCACTACGACATCCTGAGCAAGAAGCTGCGCGAGCTGAGCTTCCTGAACAACGGCGTGAAGATCCGTCTGGTGGACGAGCGCAACAACCGCGAAGACACTTTCGCCTATGCGGGTGGTGTCAAAGGTTTTGTCGAGTTCATCAACACCGGCAAGAAGGCCTTGCACCCCAACATCTTCGGCGCCATGGGCGAGAAGATGAGCGACCAGGGTACGACCATCACCGCCGACGTGGCGATGCAGTGGAACGACGGCTACAGCGAAAACGTTCTCTGTTTCACCAACAATATTCCCCAACGTGACGGTGGCACCCATCTGACGGGCTTGCGCGCTGCGATGACACGCGTCATCAACAAGTACATCGACGACAACGACTTCGCCAAGAAGGCCAAGGTCGAAGTCACCGGCGACGACATGCGCGAGGGCTTGTGCTGCGTGTTGAGCGTGAAGGTGCCCGAGCCGAAGTTCTCCAGCCAGACCAAGGACAAGCTGGTCAGCAGCGAAGTGCGCGGCCCGGTCGAAGACGTGGTGAGCAAGGCGCTCACCGACTACCTGCTCGAGAACCCGGTCGACGCCAAGATCATCTGCGGCAAGATCGTCGACGCCTCACGTGCCCGCGAAGCCGCACGCAAGGCGCGCGAAATGACACGCCGCAAGGGTGTGCTCGACGGCATGGGCCTACCGGGCAAGCTGGCCGACTGCCAAGAGAAAGACCCGGCGATGTGCGAGATCTACATCGTCGAGGGCGACTCCGCCGGTGGCTCGGCCAAACAAGGGCGCGACCGCAAGTTCCAGGCGATCCTGCCACTGCGCGGCAAGATCCTGAACGTGGAGCGAGCGCGTTTCGAGCGCCTGCTCACCAGCAATGAAATCCTCACGCTGATCACTGCGCTTGGTACCAGCATCGGCAAGGAAGAGTTCAACCCCGACAAGCTGCGCTACCACCGCATCATCATCATGACCGATGCCGACGTGGACGGCGCGCACATCCGCACCCTGCTGCTGACCTTCTTCTATCGGCAGATGCCCGAGATTGTCGAGCGTGGTCACATCTACATCGCGCAGCCGCCCCTCTACAAGGTCAAGCTCGGCAAGGAAGAGCAGTATCTGAAAGACGGCACCGAGCTCGACGCCTACCTGCTCAAGGTGGCCCTCAAAGACGCCAAGCTTGAAACCGGCGTGGCCGGTGCGGTGCTGCAAGGCGAAACGCTCGACACGCTGGCACGCCAATACGTGCTGGCCAACAACGTCGTCAGCCGCCTGAGCAAGTGGATGGACGTCGAAGCGCTGCGTGCCATGGCCAACGGCATGGCGCTTGACCTCGACACGCTGGAGGCCGCCGAAACTTCGGCGCTCGGATTGAAGGGTGTGCTGCACAACGCCGAAGTCACGGCCGAGTTCGACGAGCGCACCGACAAGCACATCTTGCGCATCAGCCGCATGCACCACGGCAATGTGAAGAGCAGCGTGATCACCGCCGACTTCGTGCACGGCGCCGACTACGGGGCTCTGAGTGAGGCAGGCCGCACGTTCCGTGGTTTGGTGAGCGCCGAGGCGGTGGTCAAGCGCGGCGAGGGCGAAAAGCAGAAAGAAGCCAAGGTCGGCGACTTCCGCCAGGCCATGGCCTGGCTGATCCAGCAAGCAGAGGCCGCCGTGGGCCGCCAACGCTACAAGGGCCTGGGCGAAATGAACCCCTCGCAGCTGTGGGAGACGACCATGGACCCGACCGTGCGCCGCCTGCTGCGCGTGCAGATCGACGACGCCATCGAAGCCGACCGTGTGTTCACCATGCTGATGGGTGACGAAGTGGAGCCACGGCGCGAGTTCATTGAAGCCAACGCCTTGCGGGCGGCGAACATCGACGTTTGATCGCGGAATGACGCAGCCCAGCGATGTGGAAAAGCGCCTGACCGACCTGGAGGTCAAGGCGAGTTTCACCGAAGACCTGGTCGACCATCTGAACCAGATCGTGGCCCGTCAGCAGCAGCACATCGATCTTCTGCTGGCCGAAGTGGCGCGGCTTCGCGAGCAAGGCAGTGCGGGTGACAGCGAGGTTGTTCGCAGCTTGCGCGACGAGTTGCCGCCGCACTATTGAACCGTGGCGTTCTAGGACACCCTAGCGCCCAAAGGCACCCTTGCCTCGCGCTGAACGTGTCGGGGCCGAGTGATCCGCAGCCTTGAAGCTCTGTCGCTGCGCGAGCAGGGGCTCCCCATCAATCCGCTCCGCCAGGCTCGCCAGATCCGAGCCCGTGACACCGCAAGCCGCGAAGTGCTCACGCCACCCGTTCACCACATCAATGACACGCGCCACCTGCTCGGCCGCCTGCGCCGCCGTGTAGCCGAAGAGGGCGCATTGCGACATCGCATTGGGCAGCGTCGAGTCCCGCTGATCCGTGCCGACAATGAACTCCTGATAACCCTGGCCCGAGTTGGTGGGCAGCACGTCGTAGGCCGGTGCCAGCCGGTACTTGCCCTGCTGCGAGGGGGCCAGCACCATCAGCGCGTGGTTCTTCTCGTGGTCGTCGGTGTTGTCGATGAGGATGTTGAACACCATGCGGCGAAACAGCTCCTGCATGTCGAGCAGGTTGGCGTCGCCCTCGGCCACACCCACCCGGCGCAGCAGCTGGGCCAGGCTCGGGTAGCCCAGCAGGGGCTCCTGCCCGCCGATGGTTTCAGCGCGCAGCGCGGTGCCGGCCGAGATGCAGTGGATTCTTGAAGCGCCGCGGCGGTCATATCGCCGCACGGCCAACGCGTTCTCGCCGGCCAGCGGCACCACGCGCGTTGGCGCCACCGTGATGCCGGCCTTCTCAGCGAGCGTCATCGACGCGTGCTCGATCAGCGGCACGTCGATCGGCTCGTTGTTGAAGAACTTGATGACCCACTGCTCGCCGTCGATCTCGATGAGGGCCTTCGGCTTGGCACCGCCAAAGCTGCCACCGGCCGAGATCAGCGTGCGCTCGATGTGGTTGACGGGCTCCTTGGCGCTGACCTTGTGCACCACTTCACTGAGCGCCTGGGCCTGCACCAGGCGCGGCAGCGGGTTCCTGGCGCGCGGGGTGTACGCCTCGGCCGAGGTCGACACGCCGAGCGCACCGAAGCGGTCGTCGCCTGCGCAGTAGAGGTACTCCATGATCGACAGGCGCGCCGGTTTGTCGATGTACTGGATGACGCGCTCGCCCCAGCGGTCGGGCCGCGCATCGTCGACGGCGCCGGCGGCCAGGCCCTTCCAGCGCGGGAGATGTTCGATGTCGACCAGCGGCAGGTCTTCGCTGAGCGGCAAGCCGTGGTTCAGCCATTCGCGGTCGTACTGGAGCGACACACCCTTGCCGGCATCGACCAGCCGGAGCGTGCCTACATGGCGCGGCGACGCCGGTTCAGTGAGCCACCAAAGGTGCAGCTGGTCGTGCCTCATGGGGGTGGCGTGCGTTGTTTGGTGGCGCGTGCCAGCTTGGCCTGCGCCGTGGCGCGCACGCGCTCGCGGCCCAGGGTCTCGGCCTCACGCACGTCGAGCTCGAGCGCACCGCGGTCTTCTCGCGGGGTGGCCAGGGTGGCCAGTGCGCCGTCACGTCCCACCAGCCACAACGCGGTGGCCAGCACCCCGAGGCTCACGCCAGGTTCACCCGCCTCGAGGCGCAGCAGGGTGGGTACGCTGACACCAATGCGCTTGGCCCAGGTTTTGAGCGATTCCTTGCGGCGCAAGCGGGCAACAGCCAGGTCGGCGCCGAGTTGCTGCAACGCAGCCACCGTGGAGGGTGGCATCTGGCTCAGTGCGGCAGATGCTTTGGACATAACATAAAGTTTATCTATTTATGTATTGACGGTCAAGTTTATGTTATCAATGCCCGTTCAACGCTATCACCCCATGAGCCCCACCATCCTTCATCTGTTCGAGGCGCCCGCGCACCGGGCGGCGACCGCGGCATTGATCCACCACGAGTTCTGGCTCGAGGTGCCGGGCGCCAGTGCCGAGCGCATGGCGGCGCGGCTGGCAATGGCCGACCGTGCCGACAAGCTGCCGCTCTCGCTGATCGCGCTGCACGGCGGGCAACTGGTGGGGGCCATCAACCTGGTCGACAACGACGATGAGGACCACCCCGAGTGGCACCCCTGGTTGGCCGGCATGGTGGTGGCGCCAGCCTGGCGAGGGCAGGGCATCGGCTCGGCTCTGGTCATGGCCCTGTTGGGGCATGCACGCCGACTGGGCTTCGAGCGGGTGTATTTCGGTACCGACGGGCCGGGCTTCTATACCCGCCTGGGAGCGCTGCACCACGCGCAGCCAAAACCGGGCTTCTGGTTCATGCGCTTCGAGCTGGAGCGCGGCTCGAGCGGCTGAGCCGGGTCAGATCACCCGAAGTTCTGAACCCACTCGACGCCTTGTGTGTACGCGGCATCGATCGCAACTTCTTCGCTTTCGTAATCGGCCTTCTGCACCGCAATGACGCGGGGGCGGGTCGGCCAGACCTGTTTGGAGACGACGAGCGTGGGCACGAATTTGCCGCTGTCGATGACCTTGGCGCTGCAGATCAGCTCGTAGTCCTGGTGCCGGAAAGTCTTGGTTGCGGCCATGGCGAGCGGTGTGGTGACGATGGGGCAGTATGCGCCATCGGCCGTGACGGTCGGGAGCTCGCTTACGATGGGCCGTTGCATCCACTCGAGACCCCACCCCATGAACATCCAATTGAGCCTGACCCCGTTGATTTCGCTGATCGCCGGCATCCTGATCCTCGTCATGCCCAAGCTCCTGAACTACATCGTGGCGATCTACTTGATCGCCGTGGGCCTGATCGGCATCTTCGGCCTGAACTCGATGCAGTTCCGCTGACGCGCACCGGGCGCGCAGGCCCCTGCGCGCCACGGTTGGCTCAGTACACGAAGATCGGGTTGATGATCGCCTGCACCGCGCCGGTCACGCGCGAGGGGCCGAGCGTGAACAGGCCTTCGTAGACGCCGTCTTTCACGGCCTCTTCGGCGTTGACGTTCTCCAGGATGTAGATGCCGTTGATCGCCAGCAGGATCTGGTGCACGTTGAACACGTGCTTGGCGTTTTCGAAGGGCAGCACCTCCAGCCCCCAGGTGTCGGCGCCGACCATGGCCACGTTGAGCGAGGCCAGGTAGTTGGCACCGTCGACACCCAGGCCGGGTTCGACCGAGCCGTAGCGTTTGTCGTCCTTGCCGAT
>NZ_JANOCG010000098.1:0-7859 GCF_031412075.1 Rhizobacter sp. | reverse complement strand
CCACAACTGCAGCAGCAACTTCCGCCTGCGCAGTGGCGTGGCACCGATCAACGAGCTGGCCAGACGCGGCGTGACCATCGGCATGGGGCTCGACGAAGCCGGCATCAACGAAGACCGCGACATGCTGCAGGAGATGAAGCTTGCGTTGCGCGCGCACCGCGTGCCGGGCATGGACGACGACGAGGTACCGAGCTGCCCGCAGGTGTTGCAGATGGCCAGCGAGCACGGCGCGAAGACGACGGCCTTTCGCGGGCAGATCGGCCGGCTCGACCCGGGCATGCAATTCGATGCGGTGGCCATTGACTATCAAGCGGCGACCTACCCCTACCAGGACGAAGACATCCCCGTGCTCGACGCGCTGATCCAGCGCGCCCACCAGCGCCACGTCGACACGGTGTACGTGGGGGGCGATCCGATCTACGCGCAGGGCCGCTTCAAGTACATCGACCGCGACAAGGTGCTGGCCGAGATCGCTGAAGCGCTGTCACGGCCGCGCAGCGCCGACGAAGAGAAGCGCCGCCAGCTGTCGAAAGCCGTGTTCCCGCATGTCAAGAACTTCTACAACGGCTACCTGGGCGACGAGCCGACGCGGCAACCGTTCTACGGGCCGTCGTCGCGCACCTGAGCTTGACTTCGAAAGGCCTCGGTGACGCACCGAGGCCTCTTCGACCAGGCCGGGCCCTCTCAGGCCGGCACCACCGGGTTAGCGGGCAACGGCATCACCACCGGCCGGCGCTGGAAACCTCGTGCCTGCGCCTCCAGCTCCTTCAGCGGCTGGCCGCGCAAGGCCTCTTGCCCGTGTGCGCCATTGAAGTTGGCGGTGCGCATCTGCTGGAAGTGGCGCGAGGCCCAGGTGGTGGTGACTTCCAGTGCGGCGTCGGTGCCGCTGTCGATGAACAGCTCCGAGGTGGGGTGTGACGCGTCGTAATGGATGTAGAAGTAGCCCGCTTCCTTGCGGAAACCCTTGGTCGGCGCCTCGCGCCAGTGCAGGCGGCCCAGCAGCTGCAGCTGGCCCTTGCGGCCTTGCGGCGTCTTGAACACCCAGATGTACTCGGGCTGGCCGTCGGCCAGGATCTGCAGCTTGTCGGAGCTGGACTTGAAGTAGCCCGGCAGGCCTGCTTTCAGGTCTTGCTCGTAGTTTCTCCAGTAGTAGAAGGCGTCCATGGGGCTCCTCTGATCGCGTTGTGAACAATGAGCCGAGTGTGACAGCACTGCGGCAAGCCCCGAATGGCCGTACTCTGCGCTCTTGTTTAGCCCCCGGGCCGCCCTCCCGCATGATCCGCGCTTCACCCCTTTCGTTGCACGGCGAACTGGTTTTCACCACTGGATAACGCATGTGGAGCACGACGACGGCACGGAGATGTCGAAATCAAGGGCCACCGCCGCACAGCGCCGGCTGCGCTACGACGTGGTGCTGGCGTTGGTGGTGTTGGGCTTGTTGATGGCGCGGCATGGGGTGAGGGCAGGCGATCAGAGTGCCGCCTCACGCCTGCGGCCACACACGGTCCACATCACCGGCGAAGGGAACAGGGTGCGCGGGTCGTCGAGGCGGGCGAGGTCATCGTGCAACTCAGCCGGTGTGAGCAAGCCGAGCCGCAGCAGCTCTTCTCGCAGTTGTTCGAAGTTGGCGCGAAACAGCCGCGCCCCGCTCGACCCGCCTTGCCACATGGCCATGCGTCCCTCAGCGCGAATGTCGACCAGGCCATGGGCGCGCATGCGTGCGGCCAGGTCGCGCCCGTAGCGGGTGTTCGCGCCGCGCAACGCCATCACCCGCTGCAAGGCAGCTTGCGCCTTCAGCGCACGCTCGTCCGGATGGCGCGCCGGGTCAGCCGGCATCGACTGCGAATCGAACTCCTCGCAGACCAGCCAGCCACCCGGCTTCAGCGCACCCACCATCTTCGCCAGGGCCAGTTCACGCTCAGGCAGGTGGACGAGAATCAGCCGCGCGTGCACGAGGTCGAATGCCCGCTCGGGCAAGGGGTCGCGCGCGATGTCGTGCCTGCACACTTCAAGTGCGGGGTCAGCCAGCGATTCGAGAAAACGCGTGTCGAGGTCGGTGGCGAGCACCCGGCCGCTGCTGCCCACCTGGGCGGCGAGCCACTGGGCCATGGTGCCGCCTCCCGCCGCGACCTCCAGGCAGTGCCATCCCGAAGTGACACCCACAGAGCGCAGGCAGCGGATCGTCTCGTCGTCGTACAGACCCGCGAGCGCGGGGAAACGCTCGCGCGTCTGTGCGTGCGCGTTGTCGAAGACGTACTGCGTGTCGGACATGGCTGCTCCCGAACCTACTCGGCCTTGATGTTCGCGTCGCGGATGACTTGGCCCCATTTCGCATGCTCCATGCGAATGAAAGCCGCAAACGCCGCGGGCGTGCTGGCCACCGGCTCGCGGCCGTACGACGCGAAGTACTTGCGCGCCTCATCGGTGCGCAGGATCGCCGCGATCTCGCGCTGGAGCCGCTCGATGATCGGCGCCGGCGTGTCCGCCGGTGCCGCGATGCCGAGCCACCCGGCGTATTCGAAACCGGGCAGGCCCGATTCGGCCACGGTGGGTACTTCGGGCAGTGCTTCGAGCCGTGCGGGGCTCGTGACCGCGAGCGCACGAATCTTGCCGGCTTTGACCTGCGGCAGTTGCACGTTGAGAGTGCCGAACGTGAAGGTCAGGCGGCCCGCGATGAGGTCGAGCATCGCTGCAGGCGCGCCGGCGTACGGCACGTGCACCACCTTCAGGTTGGCGCTGCGGCTGAACAACTCACTGGCCAGATGCGGCGGCGTGCCCGTACCAGGGGAGCCGCAGTTCAACTCACCCGGCTTCTTGTTCGCAAGCGCGATGAGCTCCGCCACCGAATGCACCGGCACCTCCGCGTTCACCGCGAGCAACAGTGGGCCGCGCTCGATCTCGGTGATCGGTGCGAAGTCGGCCATCGCGTTGTAGCCCGGGTGGGTGTACATGTGCGGGTTGAGCGCGAAGGGGCCTTGGCCCGCGACCACCAAGGTGTAGCCGTCGGGTGGGCTGCGCGCAGCGGCTTGCATCGCGACATTGCCACCGGCACCGGGCCGGTTCTCCACCACGATGGCCACGCCCAGCGGCGCGGCGAGACGCTCGGCGAGCCATCGGGTGAGAAGGTCGGGCGGTCCACCCGGGGTTCCCGTGACGATGATCCGGATCGGCCTCGACGGATAACTCTCGGCCGCCGCGACGGGCGCCGCCGACGCCACCATCGTTGCAAAAACGGCGCAGAGTGCGAGCCGGGCAAGTGTGCTGATGGCTGAGGTCGGCATGTCGAACTCCAAGAGTGATGCAAGCAGTTGAGCAGCGCCCCCGACCCGGCGCCAGACGGCGTAAGCTTCTTGCCCATAACATTCGGTTATGTCACTCAGCCTTGCCCAGCTGCGCCAATTCGTCGCGCTTGCCGAAGTCGGCAGCGTCGGTGGGGCGGCGCGCGCACTCGGGGTTTCCCAGCCGGCGGTGACAAAGAACCTGCGTGCGCTCGAAGCGCAGCTCGGCGTGGTGCTGGTGCGCCGCACGGCTCGGGGCACCGAATTGACGAAGCACGGGCAGACGTTTCTGCTGCGCGCCCGAAGTGCGTGTCGCGAGATCGAGCGCGGGCAGGCTGAACTCGCCGATGCGGTGAAGCAGGCGGGCGGCCCCATCGTGCTGGGCGCATCGCCCGCCGCCGCGGCAGCGTTGTTGCCGGGGCCGCTCAAGCTGCTTCGGCGCGACTTTCCGGTGGATGTGCGCATCGTCGAGGGCATGCCGGTGGCAACGCTGCCGCGCGTGCGCGACGAGTCGCTCGACTTTGCGTTGGGCCCGTCGTTGCGCGTCCCCCTGCCCGGCGATCTTGTCGCCACGCCGCTCTATCCGAACGAGATGGTGATCGTCGTGCGACACGGTCACCCCCTCGCCAAAACACGCTCGCTGGCGGACCTGATGGACTCCGAATGGATCACCGCCGGCCTCGGCACCGCCAGCCTCGTCGTCGACGACATGTTTGCCGCCGCCGGCCTGCCCACGCCGCGCTGGGTCATTCGCTGCGAGTCGATTCCGGGGCTGATCGCGATCACGGCGCAATCCGATCTCATCGCCACGGTTCCCAAATCGTTGCTTGCGCTCGGCATCGCCGACCGGCTGCTCGAACCGATTCGTGTACGCGAGAAAATGGCCTCGTCGATGATGAGCCTGTTCGTCAAGCGCGACTCGCCGCTCAACGTCGCAGCGACCAGGCTCGTTCGGCTGATCAAGGACGAGGCAAAACGTTTGCGCGCTGCGTGACAGCGCTGAGCCGAGACGGCATCGCGGTCTTGGCCGCGTCATCCTTCGATTGCCGGCCAGCATCACGTGCCGCTCAAGGAGACCGCCATGACCCGATCCCTCTCGTTCATCGTCGTGCAGGCCCTGTTCATCTTCGTGTCTGGCGCCGCGCAGGCAGCCCCGAACGATGTGGGCGCCGTCACTTCTTCAGAACGCCAGTACACGCTGCAAGAAGTCGAGGCTAAAAAACAGCTCGCCACCTTCGGCTTGTGCGAGTTGCCCCAGAACGCAGATGCCGCGCCCACACAACCGGTGGCCGTGCAAGAAGACACCTGCAGCTACTACCAGCGCTACGAGGCCACCTCGGCAGGCCCCAGCAACGGTGGTTCGTGCGGCGGCTTCGTGGTGGCCTTCGGGCCCCTGGGCGACTTGAAGACCCACTGGAAGCGCTACACGCTCAATGCCACCTGGGGTGACCTGCAGCTCACGCAAGCCCAGTGCAGCAAGGCGAGGTTGTCAGCCGTGGCCTGGGGTGAGCGCTGCACGAATGCAGACTGCACCAGCTTCGCGTGGGAAAAGATCGGCGTGCCCTTGTCCAAGAAAGGTACCTGGGGTGCCAACGGCAACCGCTGCTACCTGGAGCACCAGTTCAGCAACGGCCAGAACCACTACCGCACGCTCAAGGTCGACGTGATCGCTTCGTTGCAAGAGGGATCGCAGGCAGTGCGCAAGCGAGCCCGCGGCGCCATACGCGCCGAGGGTGGCAACGGCAAATGTTTCAGCACCACCCAGCAGCCGCGCCAGCCGCCGGCGCAGGCGGCCAGCACGGCAACAGGCACCTACACGCCGCACACCAGGCCCTGAAGCCATTCAGCGCACCGCCTTCGCCAAGGCCTCCCAGGCCTTGAGCGTGAGCGGGTGCG
Organism: Rhizobacter sp.; assembly: GCF_031412075.1. GTDB lineage: Bacteria > Pseudomonadota > Gammaproteobacteria > Burkholderiales > Burkholderiaceae_C > Rhizobacter. Next base: position 2,685 of record NZ_JANOCG010000098.1, on the reverse strand, counting down.
TGAAGCCGGCGCCGGCCACCGGGTGTGACGAGAGCTTGATCACCACCATCTCGGCCGCCGGGTTGATGTGCACCATCTGGCCGTGCACACCCGACGCTTCGAACGCACCATCGGCGTTGTGCAGCACCCACCACTGGTTGTGATACGAGTAGCCGGCACGAAACGCCATGCCCGAGGCCTTGAACTTCTCGCGGTCGCCGCCGCGCTTCAGGTCGTCGATCACCGCCCGGTCGAAGACGCGCTGGCCGTTGAACTCGCCGCCTCGGCGCAGCATCTCGGCAAAGCGAGCCAGGTCGCGCGCGGTGGCGTTGAGGCCGGCGCCTTGCAGCGGTGTGCCCACCGGGTCGACCATCAGGTAGGCGTCTTCTTCCATGCCGAGGCGGCTCCAGATGCGCTCGCTCATCACGTCGGCGAAGTGCCGGCCGGTGACGCGCGAGACGATCCAGCCCAGCACCTCGGAGTGCACCGTGCGGTAGACGAAGCCCGCGCCGTGCTCGCCCTCTTTCTTGAGCGTCTTGAGAAAGTCGTAGATGTTGCGCGGGCCGGTGTAGCCGGGTTGCGGCGGCAGCAGCGTGCTGGCATACAGGTAGGGGAAGACCTCGGTCGTCGGGTCGGTGTAAACCTCGCGGTAGCGCACCGCGCCGGTCATGTCCATCACCTCGCGCACCTTCATGTCAGCCCAGGCGCTGTCGGCCAGCTCGGGCACGTATTTCGTGACGGGCGCGTCGAGGTCGATCTTGCCTTCGTGCGCGAGCTGCGCGGCCAGCAGGCCGGTGAACGACTTGGTGACCGAGAACAGCAGGTGCGGCGTTTCGGGCCGCATCTGGTTCATGTAACGCTCGTAGACGATGCGGCCGCGGTGCATCACGACCAGGGCGTCGGTGTAGGTCTGCGTGAGCCAGGCGTCGACGGTGATGTCCTGGCCCTTGTCGTCTTGAAACACCACGCTGCCCAGCTCGCGCGGCGCCGTGCGCAGCGTCGAGACCGGGCCGCTGCCGCGGCGGATGTTGCGCGTGGGCAGCAGCTCGCGCGTGTGCTGCAGCACCCAACGCATCTGCGGGTACTGGGTGCGGTTGCTCTGGTCGACGAGCTGGTCGGGCCGCGGCGGGAAGCTGCTCATGGTGCCCAGCCGGTCGAGCGACACCGCGTCGGGCGCGGGCAGTTGCGGGGCTTGGGCGAAGGCGCTGCCGGCCCACATCAAAGCCGACAAGAAAGCAAGTGAAGAGCGCATGGTGGCGTGAAGATCGAGTGGGAGGCGCACCGATACTAGGCAGCCGTCGCAACACAATCTTGATCGGATCCTGATGATGCTGGGCCTGGACGCTCAGGGCTTTCCCTTGTGGCAAGGCGGCTTGCTCGACTTGCCGCCCAAGGAGCGCGCGGTGCTCGCGCTGCTGATCCGCCGCGCGCCCGAGGTGGTGAGCAAGCAGGCGTTTGCCGACGAGGCCTGGCAGGGCCGACCGATGTCGGACGAAAGCCTGGCACGTTGCATCAGCCGCGTGCGGCGCGCGCTGCCCGGCGTGCCGATCGAGTCGGTCTACGGCGCGGGCTACCGTTTGCAGGGTGGCCTCGCCACCGAGCCGCCAGCGGGCCACGCCCGCCTGCTGGCCACCGCACAGGCCGCGCCGCAGGCGGTCGAGACGCACCTGCATGCGCGCGCGCTGGCGCAGCGGCGCACCCCCGCCGCCATGCAGCGCGCGCTCGCCCTGCTGCGCTCGCTGGTGCAGGCGCACCCGCGCTACGCCAGCGCCCGGGTGACGCTGGCCGAGACACTTGCCGGCGCGGCCAGCTGGGGCTTGCTCACCGGCACTGCCTTCGTCGACGAAGGCCTGGCCCAGCTCGACGAGGCGCAACGCATCGACGCACACACGCCCGGCCTCGTCACCTACCGCGCCTGGCTGCTCGACCTGGCGTGGCGCTTCGACGAGGCCGAGCACCATCACCGCGCAGCGCTGGCCGCGGCGCCGAACGATGCCGACGCGCTCTTCCTGCACGGCTGGCACCGGCTCGCACTGGGCAACACCACAGGCGCGGCCGAACGCTTTCGCCAGGCCATCGCGCTGCAGCCCCACGCGCCGCTGCTGCGCGCCATGCTCGCGCGGGCGCTCTCCCATGCCGGCCAACCGGAGGCCGCGATCCGCGAGCTGCAAGCCACCTTCAGCGACCACCCCGACAACGCCATCGCTGCCATTTTTCGCATCGGCTTGCTGGCGATCTCGAAGCCCGAGCCGGCGCTTGCCGAGCAGGCGTGGCAGCTCGCCGAGCAGCGCGACGCACCACCCTACACGCTGTCGATCCTGTCGTACGTGCTCGCACGCTGCGGCCGCACCGAAGAAGCCCGCGCGCTGATCGATGCCTGCCTCGCGTGCAGCGCCTCGTCACCCGGCAGCGCCGCCATGCACGCGGCAGCGTGCGCCGCACTCGGCGACACCGAGCGCGCCGCGCAGCTGATCGTGCACGCCTACAACACCCACTGCGCCGTGCTGCCCATGCTGCTGCGCGACCCCGGCACGGCCGCGCTGCGCACGCACCCGCAGATCAGCGCACTGCACCGGGCCGTGTTCGGACACGGGGTGGGCTGAGCGGGGCTGTACAAAGCCACAATCGAGCACCCGGCGGCCACGGCCTTGCAAACCACGCCGCAGCCTGGCAGTCAGGTTTCGCCAACAGAGGAGCACTTCATGC
>NZ_JANOCG010000097.1:0-4449 GCF_031412075.1 Rhizobacter sp. | reverse complement strand
TCACGGTGGATGCGGGGTGGAGCTGAGGCTCGCTGCCCTCGTCATTCCCGTGAAGGCGGGAATCCAGGTTTGTGGTGCTTCGCGATGGTGTTTCTTCTGCCTGCCGGCGGGTGCGTCGGGATGTGCCCCCGACAGGGCAGTAACTTTCTTTTGCTTCGCCAAAAGAAAGTCACCAAAGAAAAGGCGACCCTGCTCGTCGGTCGGCCTAGGGCCGACTGCTCTGCGCTGCTCGGTCTTTGGGGCACGCGCCGAACTCACTTCGCGGCCTTTGGCCGTTGCGTTCAAACAGGCGGCGCGAAGTCAGATGACGAAGCACGCTGCGCGTGCAGCCCCAAAGCCCTGCGCTGCTCGACGACTCACCAAGGGGACCCGAAGAGTAATACGGTCGTTGCTTCGCAACCTTCCCTGTCGACGCCTCGCGTCGCATCGGCGCGAGCGCAGCGATGCGCTTCTGGTGTTTGTCTCCCCCTTCGGACGAGCTGAGCAGCGCAGGGCTTTGCGGGGCGCGCGAAGCGCGCATCAACATCTAGCTTCGGGCGGCTGTTTGAGCGCAGCGGCCGCAGGCCGCGTAGCGAGTTCTGCCCGACCCGCAAAGACCGAGCAGCGCAAGGTAGCCCTCGCATCGCGAGGGCCGAGTCGGCAGGGTCGCTTTCTTTGCCCCCTTTCTTTGTCGACACAAAGAAAGGGGGTCGGCCGCCGGGCCGAACTCCCGGCGCGGCCTCACGCAGTGAACAAGAGCGACAACGCGAAGCGGCACACATTGGGCCATCCTAGATTCCCGCCTCCGCGGGAATGACGGCGCCTCCGATGACGGTGACTCAGTCGTCAGCAGACCCATCAAACCGGCTGCCATACACCGTCACCGCCGTCGCCTTCAACGCCCTCAACATCACCTTGGCCGCCGGCGACAACAGCTTGTCGGTGCGTGTGATGATGCCGAACGCATCCATGTGGCAAGGCAGCTCCATCGGCAAGATCGACACGATGCCGTGTGACGCGTAGTAGCGCGCCACGTCGGAGGCCACCACCGCGATCATGTCGCTCTGCTGCAGCATCTTGGTGATGAACAGCAAGGCCGAGGTCTCGATCACGTTGACCGGCGGCTCCAGCTTGTCTTCCTGAAACATCAGCTCGAAACGGTGCCGCAGCACGCTGCCGCTGGGCGACACGATCCAGCCCGCGCTGACCACGTCGCGCAGCCCCAGGTTGGCCACGTTCAGCAACGGGTGGCCCGGCCGGGTGATGGCGCACACGGGCTCTTCGGCCAGCACCTCGTAGCGCAGGTCGGTCTTGTCGTGCTGGGCGAACAGGCGGGCCACCAGCATGTCGAGCTTGCCGTGGGAGAGCCGCTCCATCAGCACGTCGCTGGTCTCGATCTGCAGCGCAATGCGCAGGCTCGGGTGCTCCTGCTTGACGAGTGCCACCGCCGGCGGCAGCAGCACCAGGCCCGGCGCGGTGATCGCACCCACACTCACCTGGCCGAAGCGGCCGGCTTTCAGCGCCTCCAGCTCGTCGTGCGCCTGGTTCAGGCTGGCCAGTGCCACGCGGGCGTGGCGGATCATGGTTTCGCCGTACCAGGTGGGCCGCATGCCGCGCGGCAGCCGCTCGAAGAGGGGTACCTCCAGCACGTCTTCCAGGTCTTTGAGCAGCTTCGAGGCGGCGGGCTGCGTCATGTTGAGCACCTGGGCGGCGCGGTGGATGTTGCCCTCTTCGGCCAGGGCCACGATCAGCAGCAGTTGACGGGTCTTCAGGCGCGCGCGGATGAACCAGTGGGTGTAGTTCGTCATGGAATCAGGGTGTTCGGGTTTTCATTGATCCCAAAGCGTATATCGGTTGGTGGCAAATATCTATTAGGAAGTTATCTCACGGATTCGTACCATGCGGCACTTTCATTGGGGGCTTGGCGAATCTCATGCGTTTGATCCAGTTCATCGACGACGACCGTTCCACGCGTGTCGGCCGCGTCAGCGAAGACGGGCTCACGGTGCGCCGCATCGGCGAATACCGCAGCAGCTTTGCGCTGGCCCAGGCGGCGGTGGCCAACGGCGTGAGTCTGCAGGCGCAGGCCGATGCCGCTTCATCACCCGGTGCTGCGGTCGCTTACGCCACCTTGCAAGCCGAACAACGCTTGCTCTCGCCCGTCACCCACCCCGACCCGGCGCACTGCCTCGTCAGCGGCACCGGTCTTACCCACCTGGGCAGCGCCGCCGCGCGCGACGCCATGCACCAGAAGCTCGCCGGGGGCGAAGAGACGCTGTCGGATTCGATGCGCATGTTCAAGTCGGGCCTCGAGGGTGGGCGCCCTGCAGACGGCACCACGCCCGGCGCGCAGCCCGAGTGGTTCTACAAGGGCAATGGCCACATCGTGGCCGCGCCCGGTGCGCCACTCACCATGCCCGACTTCGCGCTCGACGGCGGCGAAGAGCCCGAGCTGGTCGGCATCTACTTGATCGCACCCGACGGCACGCCGCAGCGCCTGGGGTTTGCCATCGGCAATGAGTTCTCAGACCACGTGACCGAGCGGCAGAACTACCTCTACCTCGCCCACTCGAAGCTGCGCGCCTGCGCGGTGGGCCCCGAGCTGCGCACCGGCGCGTTGCCCGAGCACCTGGCTGGCACCAGCCGCATCCGGCGCGGCAACCAGGTGGTGTGGGAGAAGCCGTTTCAAACCGGCGAGGCCAACATGAGCCACACCATCGCCAACCTCGAATACCACCACTTCAAATACGCCGCGCACCGCCAGCCGGGCGACGTGCACCTGCACTTCTTCGGCACCGCCACACTGAGCTTTGCCGACGGCGTCAAGGTGATGCCGGGCGACAGCTTTGAGATCGACCTGCCGGCGCTCGGTGCGCCGCTCGTCAACCCGCTGGCCCTGGCCGAACGCGGCTTCGCCTATGGCGGCGTGAAAGCACTTTGAGCATGGCCATGGCACAGAAATTCAAGAACTACATCAACGGCCGCTGGGAACACGGCGTGACCACCGGCGTCAGCGAGAACCCGTCGGACCTCTCCGACGTGGTCGGCGAGTACTGCCGCGCCGACATCAAGCAGACGCAAGAGGCCATCCGCGCGGCGGCCGATGCACGCAGCGCCTGGGGTGGCAGCACGCCGCAGCGGCGTGCCGACGCGCTCGACCAGATCGGCAGCGAAATCATCGCCCGCAAGAGCGAGCTGGGTGAGCTGCTGGCGCGCGAAGAGGGCAAGACGCTGCCAGAAGCGATTGGCGAGACCGTGCGCGCCGGCAACATCTTCAAGTTTTTTGCCGGCGAGTCGCTGCGCATCGGCGGCGAGCGCATGGCTTCGGTGCGACCGGGTGTCGACGTCGAGGTGAGCCGCGAGCCGGTGGGCGTGGTCGGCATCATCGCGCCGTGGAATTTTCCGCTCGCCATCCCCGCGTGGAAGATCGCGCCAGCGCTGGCCTACGGCAACAGCGTCGTCTTCAAGCCGGCGGAGCTGGTGACCGGCTGTGCCTGGGCGCTGGCCGAGATCATCAGCCGTGCCGGCTTGCCGGCCGGTGTGTTCAACCTGGTGATGGGCAGCGGCCGCCAGGTCGGCCAGGCCCTGGTCGACAGTGCGCAGGTCGACGCCATCAGCTTCACCGGCTCGGTCGCTACCGGCGAGCAGATCTTGAAGGCCACCGCCGCACGCCGTGCCAAGGTGCAGCTCGAAATGGGCGGCAAGAACCCCCTCATCGTGCTGAATGATGCCGACATGGAGCAGGCCGTCGAGTGCGCCGTGCAGGGCGCGTATTTTTCAACCGGCCAACGGTGCACGGCGTCGAGCCGTTTCATCGTCGAGGCCGGTGTACACGATGCGTTCGTGAGCCGCGTGCGCGACCGTGTGAAGGCCTTGCGTGTGGGCCATGCCTTGCAGCGCGAGACCGAGATCGGCCCGGTGGTGAGCAGCGACCAGCTGGCGCAGAACCTGTCGTACGTGGAGATTGGCCGCAACGAAGGCGCCGAACACATCTGGGGTGGCGAGGCGCTCACCCGCGACACGCGTGGCCACTACATGAGCCCGGCGCTCTTTCTGGCGCAGCCGCAGCACCGCATCGCGCGAGAAGAGATCTTCGGCCCGGTGGCCGTGGTGCTGCGTGCCGATGACTACGAGCACGCGCTCTCGCTCGCCAACGACACACCCTTCGGCCTGTGCGCCGGCATCTGCACCACCTCGCTCAAACACGCCACACATTTCAAGCGCCACATCCAGGCTGGCATGGCCATGGTCAACCTGCCCACGGCGGGTGTCGACTACCACGTGCCCTTCGGCGGGCGCAAAGGCTCCAGCCACGGCCCGCGTGAGCAGGGGCGTTATGCGGCCGAGTTCTATACCACTGTCAAGACGGCCTACACCTTCGCTTGAAGCCGGGCTTCACGACATGCAACGATCCCCAACTCACTGACATCGAGCCCCAAGAAGAAAACCGATTTCACCGCGTGGCGCCAA
>NZ_JANOCG010000096.1:0-9928 GCF_031412075.1 Rhizobacter sp. | reverse complement strand
AGGTCCCGGCAAGGTCCGCGTGAACACGGCGGGTTGCCTCAATCGCTGTGCGGCCGGGCCCGTCGCCGTCGTCTATCCGGAGGCGGTCTGGTACACGTACGTCGACGCACAGGACATCGACGAGATCGTCGAGTCGCACCTGAAAAACGGTGTGGTGGTGGAGCGGCTGCTGCTCCCGGACTCGGTCGGCCGATGAACCCGCAAACCAGGCGGGTGAACATCGCCGGCCCGGCCGGTGCCATCGAATGTGCGGTCGACGAGCCCAGCACGGCGCCACACGGCGTGGCGATCGTGTGCCACCCGCACCCGCAGCACGGCGGCACCATGGACAACAAGGTCGCCCAGACGCTGGCGCGCGCTTTTGTGCAATTGGGCCTGCGTGCCGTGCGCTTCAACTTTCGCGGTGTCGGCGGCTCCGCAGGGGTGTGGGACGAAGGGCGTGGCGAGGTCGACGACGCGCTGGCCGTGATCGCCGCCCACCGCGATGCGACCCTGCCGCTGGTGTTGGCCGGTTTTTCCTTCGGCGCTTACGTGGCGTCCGAGGCCGCGCAGCGCCTGCCTGCCGAGGCCAAGGCCTCGCGGCTGGTGCTGGTCGGCCCGTCCACACAAAAGCAGCAGATGCCCGCCGTGCCCGATGACACGCTGGTCATCCATGGCGAAGCCGACGACGTGGTGCCGCTCTCGGCCACGCTCGATTGGGCCCGCCCGCAGGCCCTGCCGGTGACTGTGATCCCCGGCGCCGGCCATTTTTTTCATGGGCAACTCACCTTGCTCAAGAACTTGGTGGTGCGCCACGGCTCCTAAGAAGCCTGGCGTGGCCACACGCTCTCTCACTCAGAACCAAAAATCCAATGAAAAGACTGTTCGCTCTCGTGCTTGCTATTTCGATGGGGCTGGCATTTGCCGCCACTTCCGCCCTGGCCCAGATGCCTTCGCCGCCCGAAGTGGCGGCGCGTGGCTACCTGCTGATCGACATCACCACCGGCCAGACGCTCGCCGAGCGCGAAGCCGACACCGTGGCCGACCCGGCCTCGCTCACCAAGCTGATGACGGCCTACATCACCTTCACCGCGCTGCGTGAAAACAAGCTGACGCTGGAGCAGACCCTGCCGGTTTCGCTGCGGGCCTGGGAAGAGCGCAAGGGCGGTGGCTCGCTGATGTTCGTTGAGCCACGCATGAAACCCAAGGTGTCGGAGCTGCTGCGCGGCGTGATCGTCAACTCGGGCAACGATGCCTCGGTGGTGCTGGCCGAGGGTGTGGGTGGCACGGTCGAGAACTTCGTCGCCATGATGAACCGCCAGGACCAGGCCTGGGGCCTGAAGAACACCAGCTTCAAGAACGTGACCGGCCTCACCGAAGCCGGCCACAAGAGCACGGCGCGCGACGTGGCGGTGATTGCCGCCCACATCATCAATGACTTCCCCGAGCACTACCCGCTGTACTCGATCAAGAAGTACCGCCTGGAGGGGTCGCCCACCACCAACGAGAACAACCGCAACGTGTTGCTGCTGCGCGACCCGAGCGTGGACGGCATGAAAACCGGCTACACCGAGGCCGCTGGTTATTGCATGGTGGTGTCGGCCCAGCGCGACTTCCCCAACCTCGCGGCCAGTGGCGCGGGCGGTGGCAAGCGCCGATTGCTCAGCGTCGTGATGGGTGCGGCCTCGATGGATGCCCGCGCCAACGAGAGCCAGAAGCTCTTGAACTGGGGCTTCCAGGCCTTCGACACCGTGCGCCTGTTCGAGGCCAACAAACCGGTGGTCACCGTGCCGGTCTGGAAGGGCAAGGCCAACGACGCCCAGCTCGGCAGTGCCGCCGCGGTGTTCGTCAGCGTGCCCAAGGGCGATGGCGCCAAGCTGCAGACCAAGGTCGAGCGCACCGACCCGCTGGTGGCCCCGCTCACCCAGGGGCAACGTGTGGGCACCCTCAAGGTCAGCACGCCTTCGGGCGCGCTGGTGGCCGAGCGGCCGCTGGTCGTGTTGAGCGCGGTCGAACAAGCCGGCATTTTTGGCCGGGCATGGGATGCCATGCGCCTGTGGATCAAGTAACCTCGACCTCCCTACACGCGGTGGAGGCGCCATGACAGCCATCCCTGACAAGCTCGCTGACAGCCTGTGTTACCTCAACGGCGAGTTCCTCGCCCTGCGAGATGCCAAGGTCTCCGTGCTCGACCGCGGGTTCCTGTTCGGTGACGGTATCTATGAAGCCTTGCCGGTGTATGGCCGACGCTTGTTTCGCTTCGACGAACACATGGCGCGCCTGAACCGCGGGTTGTCCAAGATCCGCATCGTCAACCCGTTCACCGAAGCGCAGTGGCTCGCCCATTGCCGCAAGCTGGTCGCCGCTCACGAGAGTGAAGACCAGGCGATCTACCTCCAGGTGACACGCGGTGTGGCGCCGCGCAACCATGTGATGCCCACCGACATAGAGCCCACGGTGTTCATGATGAGCAACCCGCTGGTGACGCACACACCCGAACAACGCCACAAAGGCGTGGCCTGCGTCACTGCGCGCGACTTTCGCTGGGAACGTGGCGACATCAAGTCGATCTCGTTGCTGGGCAATGTGCTGGCCCGCCAGATGTCGGCCGACCGGGGGGCGGTCGAGACCATCCTGTTTCGCGACGGCTACCTCACCGAGGCGTCGTCGAGCAATGTGTGGGTGGTGCACGAAGGTGCGCTCCTGGGCCCGCCCAAGAGCGAGCACCTGCTCGAAGGGGTGCGCTACGAGCTGATGCGCGAGCTGTGTGAAGAAGAGGGCATTGCCTTCAACCTGCGGCCCGTGCCGGAGGCCGAGGTGCTGGCGGCCGATGAATTGATGCTCAGTTCAGCGTCCAAGGAAGTTCTGCCCGTGACCCTGCTCGATGGCGAGCCGGTGGGCCATGGTGCCCTGCGTGGCAAGCCCGGCCCGGTGTATGCGCGGCTGTTCGAGGCTTACCAGCGCGCCAAGCTTTCTCAATCCTTCTGACCATGCAAGACATCCCACCCGAACAGTCGCTGATCGAATACCCGTCGCAGTTCCCCATCAAGGTGATGGGCGCCAACGTCGATGGGTTTGTGCACGCCGTCACGGCAGTGGCAAAAAACTTCGACCCCGGCTTTGATGCGGCGAGCGTCGAGATCCGCCCCAGCAGTGGGGGCAAGTACCTGGGCGTGACGGTGACCGTGTTGGTCACCAGCCGCGAACAGCTCGACGAGCTGTACCGCACGCTGTCGACCCACCCGATGGTGAAGGTCGTGCTGTAAGGGGTTCGTCGGAACGAGCCACGCGGCCGGCCGTGTGAGCCGGCCGCGTGGTCGGGTGGTCAGTTCAGAACCACCGGGTCATCACTTTCATTGACCGGGGCCTCGGCAAAGGTGTCCAGGCTCAACGGGTCGGCCGTTTCACTGGGCGCTTGTTGCTGGGTGAACTCGGTGTAGGCCGCAGGCGTCGCAGCGGCTGTTGCGGGCACCTCGGTCAGCGCGGGCGTGGCCACTGAGGCGGGGTCGCCCCCGCAGGCGGCCAGGCCGGCCACGCTGAGAAGCGTGCAAAGAAGCAGTCGTGTCGTCTTCATGTTGAGTGCTCCTTAACGGGTGCCGCCGATGGGCGTGGCCAGGTAGGGGAAGCCCGACATCAGCGGCACCACGGCCTGGTCGACCGCATCGTGCAGACGGAAGGCGGTGGTCCCCAGCGGCACGGCCGCCGGGTTGCACGCGGTGCCGAAGCCCAGGGCGTTGGTGTCGCCATTGGCCATGCACAGCCCGCCCATCACGGCCACGAGCGAGATGTCGACCACGTCGTCCTTGGGGCGGCGGCCGTTCGGGTAGCCGGCGTTGTCGGTGCCACCGGCCAGGATGTTGCCGACGATGCCCAGGCGGTTTTGCTGCGCAAAGGCCACCGGTGCGATGGCGGTGTTCAGGCGCAGCATTTCAGAAGCGACCACATTGGCCGGCTTGTTCACGCCGGTGATGCCGGTGAGGAAGGTCGTGACCAGGTCGGTGCGCGGGTAGTTGGTGGGCGCGATGTTGGGCATGGCCAGCGCGATCTCCAGCAGCTTGGGCAGAGTGGGGTTGGTCACGTAGGCGGCAAATTGCGCGTCGTCCTTGGGCTTGGAGCTGTTGAACAGGTCCTTGTCCTTCAGGCCGATCACCACTTCATTCACCAGGGGCATGCCCAGGCGCGAGACCTGGGTCCAGGCGCCGCCGGCCTTTTCAGCCTTCTGGTGGCCGGGCTTGGGTGTCGGGTCGAGCAGGCGCGCTTGGCGCATGCTGGCGCTGGTCCAGCCACCGATGACGGTTTCGCTGCCGGAGGTCAGGCAGGTGGTGGGCACTTCGAGCGCCAGGGTGGTGACGTTCTTGTCGTCGATGATGTTGGGCGCAGCGCCGATCAGGTCGGGGTTGGTGATGGTCGAAACCGGGGCATTGACCAGGTCGAAGATCGTGCCCAGGTTGACGGCAAACGGGTCCTTGCGCTGGCCCACGAACAGCTTGGCCGGGGTCGCGCAGCCGGGAATGTTGACGTTGTAGATGTGCTGGGCGGCGTAGGCGGGGTAGTTCGGGATGGTCTTCACGCCGATGTTGTCGACCGGCTTGTCGAAGGTGGCGGCGCCATTGGCGGCATTCGTCACCGAAGCCGTCGTGCCTTTGCGGCGGTCACCGCGCACCACGTCGACTGTGAAGGTTTCGGCCAGGTTCAGGCTGGCGTCGCGGACGTTCGCCACCACACCGGCCTGGATCAGCGGGATGGCTACGTTGACACCGCCCACGGGCAGCTCGACGCCCCGGCCGGCGTTGGCCAGCGTGTTCTTGAAGCGGAACTGGAAGGTGAGGTCTTCGCGGGCGTCGCCGTTGTTGTCGATGTGGATCTCGTACAGCGCATTCGGGTCGAGCGAGAAATAGTTCGGGCCGCCGTAGGCGTCTTGCAGCGGCAGGTAGTTGGCGATCAGCGTGGTGTAGGCGCTGCGGTCGGTTTCATAGCTGCGAAACATGTAGAAGTCGGTCGCATCCACCTTCGGCACGGTGGTGATGAAAGGCGCTTCGCGGTGGCTGGACGCGCCGGCCGTGCCGCACAGGGCCAGCAGCACGGCTGCCAATACAGGGGTGGTCTTGAATAGGGAAGGTTGCATGAGGGTCTCCTGATGGTGGGGTTCCGACAAGATGGCCGGACACACAGCTTTACGCAGGCTTCGGCGAGATGGATGCACGGATTCACGCTTTGTTCACCGAGGTTTTTTTCCGCGCCCCGACAATCGAGGCCATGTCAGTAACTTCGCCCGCCCTCGGCTCCGCCCGAGGCAGCTCGCCCACGCTGCGCCTGCGCGGCCGGGTGGCCTATGCCGAAACCCTGGTCGAGATGCGGGCTTTCACCGAAACGCGCGACGCGAGCACACCCGATGAAATCTGGCTGTGCGAGCACGAGCCGGTCTACACCCAGGGCGTGGCCGGCAAGGCCGACCACGTGCTCGACGCGCGCGGCATCCCGATCGTGCCCACCAACCGCGGCGGCCAGGTCACTTACCACGGCCCTGGCCAAGTGGTGGCTTACCCGCTGATCGACCTGCGGCGCCTGAACATTTACGTGAAGGAATACGTCTACCGACTGGAGCACTGCGTCATCAAGACGCTGGAGTCCTTGGGCGTGACGGGCCACCGTGTGGCGGGGGCGCCGGGCATCTATGTGAACCTCGGTGACCCCTTTGGCCACGCGGCACTGACCGGCCCGCGCATCGACCCGTTTGCCGGCCTGGGCAAGATCGCCGCGCTGGGCATCAAGGTGAGCCGCCACTGCACGTACCACGGCGTGGCGCTCAATGTGGCGATGGACCTGAGCCCCTTCGGCGGCATCAACCCCTGCGGTTACGTCGGGCTGCAAACAGTCGACCTCGCTACACTGGGCGTTCACACCGACTGGAACACCGTGGCCACCCGCCTGGGCGACAAGCTCGCCGCGCATTTGAGCTAAACCAAGCCCACACACCACCGTTCGGGCTGAGCCTGTCGAAGCCAGCGTGCATCTCAGCGCAGCACTTCGACAAGCTCAGTGCGAACGGGATAGAAAGCCTTTGATGTCCACCGACAAGGTCGTTCACACCTCACAAGACGCCGCGAGCTACGACGCCACGGCCAAGCAGAAGTCGCAGGCCAAGACCGCCCGCATCCCGATCAAGATCGTGCCGGCCGAACAGCTGAAAAAGCCCGACTGGATTCGTGTCAAAGCCGGCTCGCACAACAGCCGCTTCTACGAGATCAAGAAGATCTTGCGTGAGCACAAGCTGCACACCGTGTGCGAAGAAGCCTCGTGCCCCAACATCGGCGAGTGTTTTGGTGGCGGCACCGCCACCTTCATGATCATGGGCGACAAGTGCACCCGCCGCTGCCCCTTCTGCGACGTGGGCCACGGCCGCCCCGACCCGCTCGACGTGAACGAACCGCTCAACCTCGCCAAGACGATTGCCGCGCTCAAGCTCAACTACGTGGTGATCACGAGCGTGGACCGCGATGATCTGCGCGATGGCGGCGCGCAGCACTTCGTCGACTGCATCCGCAGCGTGCGCGAGCTGTCGCCGCAAACGCGCATCGAGATCCTCACGCCCGACTTCCGTGGCCGCATGGACCGCGCGCTCGAGATCTTGAAAGCCGCGCCGCCCGATGTGATGAACCACAACCTGGAAACCACGGCGCGCCTGTACAAGGAAGCACGCCCGGGCTCCGACTACGCCTACTCACTCAACCTGCTCAAGCGCTTCAAGGAGTTTGCGCCGCACGTGCCGACCAAAAGCGGCGTGATGGTGGGCCTGGGCGAAACCGACGAAGAAATTTTGCAGGTGATGCGCGACATGCGCGAGCACGGCATCGACATGCTCACCATAGGCCAGTACCTCGCGCCGAGCGGCCACCACCTGCCGGTGCGTCGGTACGTGCACCCGGACACCTTCAAGATGTTCGAGGCCGAGGCGGTGAAGATGGGGTTCACCCACGCGGCGGTGGGGGCAATGGTGCGGTCGAGTTACCACGCGGACAAGCAGGCGGCGAGCGCAGGCGTCGCCTGAGTCGTCCGTCGTCCGTCGTCCGTCATTCCCGCGAAGGCGGGAATCCAGGATGGTTGCGCACCTCCACCCGTTCGGGCTGAGGTATCGAAGCCTTGTGCGGTTTTTTTGCCGCTGTCGCGTGGTGAGTTCTTCGTACTTCCAGCGGGTGCGTCGGGATGTGCCCCCGACAGGGCAGTAACTTTCTTTTGCTTCGCCAAAAGAAAGTCACCAAAGAAAAGGCGACCCTGCTCGCCGGTCGGCCTATGGCCGACTGCTCTGCGCTGCTCGGTCTTTGCAGCTCGCGCAGAACTCGCTACGCGGCCTGCGGCCGCTGCGCTCAAACAACCGCGCGAAGTCAGACAACGAGGGCGCTGCGCGCCTGCCGCAAAGCCCTGCGCTGCTCGACGACTCACCAAGGGGACCCGAAGAGCAATACGGTCGTTCGCTTCGCGAACATTCCCGTCTACGCCTCGCTTCGCTTCGGCGCGGACGAAGTGATGCGCCTTGGCGCCGACGCATAGCGAGGCCGGCTGGTGTTCGGCTCCCGCCGAGACAAAGCGAACCATCCTGGATTCCCGCCTCCGCGGGAAAGACGAAGGCAGCTCACAGCGCGGTGCCGTAGCCTCCGCCCCCAGGCGTAGACACCACGAACACATCACCGACCGCCATCTCGGTCGAGCCGATGTGCGGCAACGTCTCCACCCGCCCATCGGCGCGCTCGACCCAGTTGCGCCCCACCTCGCCGGGCATCCCACCCGCCATACCAAAGGCCCCGTGCTCGCGCCCGTTGCTCAGAATGGAGGCCGTCATCGGCTCCAGGAAGCGCACGCGGCGCAGGCCGCCGTTGCCACCGGCCCAGCGCCCGGCGCCACCCGAGCCAGCGCGGATCTCATAACTGTCCAAGCGCACCGGGAAGCGGAACTCCAGCACCTCGGGGTCAGTGAGGCGCGAGTTGGTCATGTGGGTCTGCACGACGCTCGTGCCGTCAAAACCATCACCCGCGCCCGAGCCACCCGAGATGGTCTCGTAGTACTGGTAGGTGTTGTTGCCGAAGGTGAAGTTGTTCATCGTGCACTGGCTGGCCGCCATCACACCGAGCGCGCCGTAGAGCGCGTTGGTGACGCAGGTGGAGGTTTCCACATTGCCTGCGACCACCGACGCCGGTGGGCGCGGGTTGAGCATGCAGCCCTCGGGCACGATCACGCGCAGGGGCTTGAGGCAACCGGCGTTGAGCGGGATGTCGTCGTCGACCAGGGTGCGAAACACGTACAACACCGCCGCCATGGTGATCGACTTGGGCGCGTTGAAGTTGTTGTCGAGCTGCGCGCTGGTGCCGCTGAAGTCGACGGTGGCGCTGCGTGAGCTGGCATCCACGCTCACCTTCACGCGGATCACCGCGCCGTTGTCGAGCGGCAGCTCGAACGCGCCGTCGTGCAGCGCGGTGATGATGCGGCGCACCGATTCTTCGGCGTTGTTCTGCACGTGGCCCATGTAGGCGGCCACCGTCTGACGGCCGTATTGCGCGACCATGGCTTTCAGCTCTTGCACGCCTTTTTCATTGGCGGCGACTTGCGCGCGCAGGTCGGCCAGGTTTTGCTGCGGGTTGCGCGAGGGGTGCGCACCCGAGCCCAGCAGCGCCAGCAGCTCGGCCTCGCGCAGGCGGCCTTCTTCGACCAGCTTGAAGTTGTCGATCAACACACCTTCTTCTTCAATGCGCTTGGAGAACGGCGGCATCGAGCCCGGCGTGGTGCCGCCGATGTCGGCATGGTGGCCACGCGAGGCCACGTAGAACGAAGGTTTGGCGTGACCGTCGAGGTACACCGGCGTCACGACGGTGATGTCGGGCAAATGGGTGCCGCCGTTGTACGGGTTGTTGAGCACGTACACATCACCCGGGCGCATCGCCGGGTTGTTGTCGATCACGGTGTGGATCGATTCGCTCATCGAACCCAGGTGCACCGGCATGTGGGGCGCGTTGGCGATCAGGTGGCCGCTGGCGTCGAACAGTGCACACGAGAAGTCGAGCCGCTCCTTGATGTTGACCGAGTAGGCGGTGTTCTGCAGCCGCAGGCCCATCTGCTCGGCGATGTTCATGAAGAGGTTGTTGAACACCTCCAGCATCACCGGGTCGACGTTGGTGCCGACCGCATGGGCGGTGACACGTGGCGTCACGCGCTGCAGCTCGATGCAGTCGAGCGCGGTGAGCCGCGCTTGCCAGCCGGGCTCGACCACGGTGGTGGCGTTCTTTTCGGCCAGGATGGCCGGGCCGTCGATCAGCGCGCCAGGTTGCAATGACTCGCGCACGTACAGGCCAGCGGCGCGCCAGCCAGCGGGTTGGGCGTCGGCCTGGCAGTACATCTGCGTGGCGGCGGTGGGCATGGGGCGGTGTTCGGGTGCGTCGGCCGGGGCGGCGGTGACGGCGCTGCGCTCACCCTCGCCGATGGCTTCGATCGACACGGCCTCGATGACCAGCGCGCGGTCGGGCATCAGGAAGGCAAAGCGCTGCTGGTAGGCGCGCTCGAACTCGGCGCGCACGCTGGCGATGATCTGCGCGGCCGGTTGATCGGTGCGCAGCGCGCAGCCGAGCGCCGTGTCGGTGCCCTGGTAGCGCAACTGAATCTGCGCCACGGTGCGGATCTGCCCGCTGGCCAAGCCTTGTTGTTGCAACTCGCCACGCGCCTGCTCGGCGAGTTCGGCGGCGTGGTGCAGCGCGGCGTGCACACCGTCTTCGGTCAAGGGCTGTTCGACCGAACGTTCGCGCATCGCGATCTGGTCGGCCAGGCCCATGCCGTAGGCCGACAGCACGCCGGCCAGGGGGTGGGCGAAAACACGCGTCATGCCGAGTGCGTCGGCCACGCCGCAAGCGTGTTGCCCACCGGCGCCGCCAAAACATTGCAGCGTGTACGAGGTCACGTCGTAGCC
>NZ_JANOCG010000095.1:0-3367 GCF_031412075.1 Rhizobacter sp. | reverse complement strand
GTGCAGCATCATGTCGAATGCAGCGTGGCCGCCAGCGCAGGTCAGCCGCCGGCGGTCGGACTCGAACACATTGCTCGACACCACGGTTTCGCTGAACGCGCGCGCGAGCAAGGGCGCGTAGGCCCAGTGCAAGGTGGCCCGGTGGCCGCGCAGCAGGCCCGCACGTGCGAGCAGGTAGGCGCCCGTGCCGATGCCCCCGACCCAGCGCCGCTCCACCGACAGGCCTTGACCGAAAACCTGCAGCCAGTCGACCAGCGGCTCGAACCCGGACTGCGGCACCGGGGTGTCGCTGACGACGACCACCGCGTCCAGGCGAGGCAGGTCCGCGATCGCAAAGTCGACCGCCACCGATGCGCCGCTGCCGGTCGTCACGGGCCGGCCGTCGGTCGAGGCCAGGAGAACGTCGTACAGCAGCCGTTCTCCGGCGGAGCGGCTGGCCTGGTTGGCGTGAGCCAGGGCATCGAGCGCACCGCCCAGGGCCATCAGCGAGCATTGCGGGAGCAGCACGAACGCGATGCGCTCCGGCTCGGCAGGTGGCAGCGCGATGAGCGTCATGAACCGTCTGGCCGCGGCTGGCTACTTCAGCTTGCCCGAGAGGAACTGGCGCAGTCGCTCGCTTTGCGGCTCGAGCAGCACCTGCCGCGGCGGGCCCTGTTCCTCGATCAGCCCCTGGTGCAGGAAGACGACCTGGCTCGAGACCTCGCGGGCAAAGCCCATCTCGTGCGTGACGACGATCATCGTGCGGCCCTCGTCGGCCAGGTCGCGCATCACACGCAGCACCTCGCCAACGAGCTCGGGGTCGAGTGCCGACGTAGGCTCGTCGAACAGCATCACCTGGGGCTCCATGGCCAGCGCGCGTGCGATGGCGACGCGCTGTTGTTCACCGCCTGAGAGCTGCGACGGGTACAGCGCCTTGCGGTGCGCAACACCCACGCGTGCCAGCAGCGCTTCTCCTCGCTCGATGGCCTGCGCGCGGGGAACGCCCAGGACCTGGATCGGTGCTTCGATCACGTTGTCGAGCGCGTTGAGGTGCGACCACAGGTTGAAGTGCTGGAACACCATTGCCAGCCGGGAACGAAGCCGCTGCAGCTGCTTCGGGTCGGCCGCCTGCAGTTCACCATGCTTGTCGAGCTTGAGCTTGAGTTCCTCGCCGCCCAGTTCGATGCGACCGGCATGGGGCTTCTCGAGCAGATTGATGCAGCGAAGCAGGGTGCTCTTGCCCGACCCACTGGAGCCGAGCACGCTGATGACATCGCCCGGCTTTGCGACCAGGTCGACGCCCTTGAGCACCTCGACACTGCCGAAGCGCTTGTGCAAGCCGTCGACACGCAGTGCGGTGGGAAGGGGGTTGCTGCGGGTCATCATTCGCTCGACAGTTTGCCTTGCCGCACCGGCACCGCGCCGGCGATCTTGCACAGGCTGCGGCCGCTGGTGGTGAAGCGCTGCGTCTCGCGCGCGAACAGCAGGCCGCTGGTGCGGCTGGCCAGCCGATGCACTTCACCGCTCAGGGGGTCGATAACTTCGGCCACCACCTCGCCGGTCTGGATGTGGTCCCCCAGCTCTCGCAGATAGACCACCACGCCGCTGGCCGGTGCATGGATCACATCGGTGCCGGCCAGGGGCGTGGCGGGCTCGAGCAGCGCGCGCTGCGGTGCGGCCTCACCCTCGATCAGACCGCGCTGCACGAAGAACTCGATGAGGGCTTGCGCATCGGCGCTGGCGAGCGGGTGAGACACGTCACGCTCGCCACGCAGCTCCAGGGTCACCGCAAGGCAGGCCAAGGGCACGGGGTGCCGCCCGCGGTAGTGCGCTTCGAGTTGCCACCAGGTCCGGGAACAAGCCTCGTCAAACGGGTTGTCGCCCGATTCGCTGGCCAGGAGCGATGCTTGTGCGCCCATGCAGCGCGCCAGTGGCTCGGCCTGCGGCCACAGGGCGGTGCCGGTGTACAGGTGCATCAACGACTCGCAGTCGCAATGCAGGTCGAGCACGACCTCGGCGTCGCAGGCGAGGCTCAGCAGCGTCTTGCGCAGGCTCATCAGTTCGGTGTCTTCGGGCAGCTGGGTCACCGCCTGGCGCAGAGAGCTGCGTACCAGCTGCGCGTTGGTTTGTGCATCGTCGCCGAGCTGGCCTTCCAGCAGCGGCAGCACGTGGTCGAACAGGGCAGGGTAGTGGCGGTTGAAGTTGTCCCCTGCGGCCAGATCAAAACGGCCTTCCTGCTTGCGCAGGATCGTTTGCCCCAGGCCAATCGGGTTGGCCACCGGCACGACGACGAACTCGGCCCGCAGGCGCCCGGCCGACTCCAGGGCGAGCAGGCGCTCCCGCAGGTGATGCGCCACCAGCATGCCCGGCAGCTCGTCGGCATGCAGCGAAGCCTGGAGGTAGACCTTGCGACCGTCGTCGCGCCGCCCATAGTGAAAGCTGACGATCTCGCGCTGCGTGCCGAGCGGTGCGCCCCGCAGGGGGTGGTTCTGGATGTGCATGTGAAATGGGGGCAGGGCGGGCCGATCAACGGCGAACCTGGAGGTGGGCGAGCCAACGTGTCTCGGCACGCTGGAACAGCGTCACGAGCATCAGTGTCAGCCCGAGGTAGAAGAGCGCCGCGGTGCCAAAGGCCTCGAACGGCAGGTAGAAACGGGAGTTCAGTTCACGCGCTGCGCCGGTGATGTCGAGCAAGGTGACCACGCTGGCGAGCGAGGTGGTGTGCAGCATCATGATGACCTCGTTGCCATAGCCTGGCAGGCAGCGCCGCAGCGCCGAGGGCAGCACGATGCGCCGCATGATCAGCAGCCACGACATGCCCAGGCTGCGGGCCGCCTCGACTTCGCCATGTGGCGTGGCCCGGATGGCGCCCGCCAGCATCTCGGTGGTGTAGGCGCAGGTGTTGATCGCAAAGCCGAGGATGGCGCAGAACCAGGCGCTGGAGAGCCAGGGCCAGAGGGCACTCTCACGCACCGCAGCAAACTGGGCCAGTCCGTAATAGAGGAGAAAGAGCTGCACCAGCATTGGCGTGCCGCGGATCACATAGGTGTAGAGCCACACCGGGCCGGAGAGGAAGGGCCAGCGCGACGCACGCATCACCGCCATCGGCACGGCGGCGACCAGGCCGACCGCCAGCGAAGCCAGCAACAGGCCGAGCGTGGTCAGCAAGCCGTTCCAGTACAGCGGCAGGCTTTCAACGACGGCGGAAAGGTTCACAGCGCGGCCACCTTCACGCCGCGCGAGAAGCGCTTTTCGAGGGCACGCAGCAAGATCACCGACAACGTGGTCACGGCCAGGTAGAGCGCACCCACCGCCAGGTAGAAGGTGAACGGCTCGCGGGTGGCGCCGGCCGCCTGGCCGGCCTTGTGCATCACATCGTTCAGGCCGA
>NZ_JANOCG010000094.1:0-6206 GCF_031412075.1 Rhizobacter sp. | reverse complement strand
GCGTTGCGGCGCCGTCGCTCGAACTGGAGTTGACCGAAAGCGTGGCCTCCGAAGACCCGGTCGGTGCGATCGCCGTGATCCGCGGCCTGCACGCCTGCGGGGTCGGGATGTCGATCGACGACTTCGGCACCGGCTACTCGTCGCTGAGTTACCTCAAGCAATTCAAGGTCTACAAGCTCAAGATCGACCAGTCTTTCGTGCGCGGTGTGACCGATGATCCCGACGACCAGGCCATCGTGTCGGCCATCATCAACATGGCCAGGAGCCTGGGCATGCAGACGATCGCCGAAGGCGTGGAGACCGAGGCGCAGATGGAGTACCTGCGCAGAGCAGGCTGCGACGAGATTCAGGGCTACTGGTTCAGCCGGCCACTGACCCCGGAGGGCTTCGAGGCGTTTGTCAGCGCGGGCGCGGCACCGCCGCAATAGAGCCCGTCACTCGACCGCCGCACTCCGCAAAGTCTCCACCACCGGCCGGCGCAACACCTCGCGCAAGCCCCACCACCCCGCCCCCAACGCCAACACGGCCCCAGCGGCACTGCCTATCAGCGGCACCCAAGGCGACGCATTCCAGCTGAACTGAAACACAAACTTCGCCAACGCCCAGCCGACCCCCATCGCAGCGACCGACGCCAGAAACCCGGCCAAGGCGCCCACGCCCAACAACTCGGCCCGCTGCACCTGCGCCAACAATTTTCCGCTGGCCCCAAGGGCTCGCATCACCGCAAACTCACGCGCCCTTGCCTCGCGCGTGGCCGTGACCGCCGCAAACAACACCACCAGGCCGGCGGCCAGCGTGAACATGAACAGGAACTCGACCGCACGCACCACCTGGTCGAGCACGCCCTGGATCTGGGTGATCGACGCCGACACGTCCACGTTGGTGATGTTCGGGAATTCGCGGCTCAGGGTGTTGTCGAATCCCGCCGTTTCCGGCGCACGAAACGCCGCGATGTAGGTCACCGGCACGTCGGCCATCTGCGATGAAGGAAACATCACGAAAAAGTTGGCGCGCATCGAGCCCCAGTCGACCTTGCGCAGGCTGGTGATGCGGCCCTCGGTCGTCATGCCGGCCACATCAAAGCGCAGCTCGTCGCCGAGCTTGAGGTTCAAGGTCTCGGCCAGGCCTTCTTCCACACTCAGCCCACCCGGCTCTTCAGGCACCCACTTGCCGCCGGTCACCAGGTTGTGCTGCGGCAGCGCAGCGCTGTGGCTCAGGTTGAACTCGCGGTCGAGCAAGCGCTTGGCGCGCTCGTCGGTAAAGCCTTCGGTCGACGCCGGCTGGCCGTTGATGGCGATCAGCCGGCCGCGGATCATCGGGTACCAGTCGAACCTGGCGACACCACCGGCGCGCAGGCTGGCCTGGAAAGCCTCGCCCTGCTCGGGCTGCACGTTGATCACAAACCGGTTCGGCGCATCGGGCGGCGTGGCCTGGCGCCAGCTGGAGATGAGGTCGGTGCGCAGCAGCACCAGCAAACACAAGGCGAGCAAACCCACGCTCAGCGCCGACACCTGCAGCACGGCAAACGCCGGCCGCGCCGCAATCTGCCGCGTGGCCAGCACCAGCCAGCGTGGTGCGCGCGTCTCGGGCACGGCACGCCGCAAGGCCTGCACCGCGAGCCACGACAAGACCGCAAACACCGCCACCGCGGCGGCAAAACCGCCCACCGCGATCAAACCCAGTTGCAGGTCGGACGACACCGCCAGCAACAAGGCCACGAAGCCCGCCGCACCGGCGCCCAGCACCGCGATCGATGCGGGCTTCAAGGCCCCCACATCACGGCGGATCACCCGCAGCGGAGGCACCTGCGACAGCTGCAGCACCGGCGGCAAACCAAAGCCCATCAAGAGCGTGAAACCCACGCCCACACCAAACAAGGCGGGCCAGCCGGTGGCGGCGGGCAGAGAAGCATTCACCAGGCCAGCCAGCAGCCAGACAAACACGTAGTGCACCGCAAAGCCCAGCAGCACACCGGCCGCGCTGGCGAGCAGGCCCACGAAGGCGAACTCGATCAGGTACTGCATGGCGATGGTTCGCTGAGGCTGGCCCAGCACGCGCAGCATGGCGCAGTCGTCGAGGTGGCGGTTGGCAAAGTCGCGCGCCGCAATGCCCACGGCCACGGCGGCGAGCAAGGCGGCGAGCAGCGCCACCAGGTTGAGAAACTTCTCGGCACGGTCGAGCGTCTGGCGCATCTCGGGTCGGCCACTTTCCAGCGACTCGACACGCACGCCGCGCAGCGACTGGCCCTTCACCTGCGTATCGGCCCAGGCCACGAACGCTCGCACCGGCGCGTCGCTGATGCCGGGTGCCGCCACGGCCAGGCGGTAGGTCACGCGGCTGGCGGGCTGCACCAGGCCGGTGGCCGGGAGGTCGGCCTGGTTGAGCATCACGCGCGGCGCAAAGCTCATGAAACCAGCGCCGCGATCGGGCTCGACCAGGATGATGGCGCCGATCTTCAACCGTGCATCGCCCAGCAGCAGCTCGTCGCCGATGGCGAGCTGCAAGCCATCGAGCAGCGCGGCATCGACCCACACCGTGCCACGCGCGGGGCCTTGTGTGGCGGCACGACCCGCGCCACCGGGCGCGTCGGCCAGGCGCAACGTGCCGCGCAGTGGGTAGGCCTCGGTCACGCTTTTCACGGCCACCAGCTTGGTGGCGCCGCCCTTGTTTTCGCTTGCCCGCCCCATGCTCGGGAAGCCGATCGTGTTGGCCGTTTTCAGACCCAGGGCACGCGCCTTGTCGGCAAAGGCCGCCGGCAGCGGCTGGTCGCTCGCAACGATGGCGTCGCCGCCCAGCAGCTGGCGCGCATCACGCGCCAGGCCATTGTTGAGGCGGTCAGCGAAGAAGCCGACCGCGCTCAAGGCCGCCACCGCGAGCGTCACCGCCACCACCAGCAGGCGCAGCTCGCCCGCGCGGAAGTCGCGCGCCATCTGGCGCCAGGCGAGCTGCCACAAGGAAACTCTGTATTGGATGTTCATGCTGCCCCCGTCGCATCGCACCATAACCGAAGCCCACAAAACCCCAGACCGCGCCATCGCTCCCGCCAGGCCGGTGAGGGAACGCCGAATCGCGCACGTTTCGGGCCGGGTTGCGCAGCTTCAGTTGCGCCGGAATCGGCCGAAATTGCTTCGATCAGGTGCCATTTGCACCGTGTCATTCATCAAAGGTCAACGACATGCTTTTCCATCGACTGACGGTCGGCAAACGACTGAACCTGGGCTTCGGACTCATGCTGGCGATCTTGATGATCGTCACGGCGGTGGCCATCTTCAAGGTGCAAGCCATCAGCACGGCGCTTCGCGCCAACGGCGAGGAGCATGCGCCGATCCAGCGCTTTGCCATCAACTTCCGCGGCTCGGCGCACGACCGCGCCATCGCCATTCGCGACATGGTCTTGAGCGCCACCCCTGCCGACAGGCAGAAGGAGGCCGCGGCCATCGACGAGCTCGCCAAGTTCTACGCCGATTCGGCCGGCCCCCTTGAGAAGCTCATCGGCACCGCCGGCGACAAGACTGCGTTGACTCCGCTGTACGCCGCCATCAAGGACATCGAAACCCAGTCGGTGGCCACCACCCAGGCCATCATTGCCGCCGTGGACAAGGGCGATGCCAGCGCTGCCCAGACGCTGCTGTGGTCGCAAGCCAAGCCGCAGTACGTGCAGTGGCTGGCCGCAGTCAACAAGCTGATCGATTTCGAGGAAGCCCGAATCCAGGCCGAGAACAAGATCGCGCTCGACCAGGCCAGCGGGTTCCTGACCGTGATGCTGGTTGCACTGGCCTTGGCCGTGCTGAGCGGCGCGGCCCTGGCCTGGTCCATCTCACGCAGCATCACGCAACAACTGGGCGCCGAGCCGACCACGCTGGGCGAAGCAGCCAAGCGTGTGTCCGAAGGCGACCTGAGCCCCGTCCCAGGCGCTGCCAGCGCGCGAGCTGGCAGCGTGCTCGCATCGCTGGTCGCCATGCAGGCCAGCCTGGCGAAGGTGGTGGGGCAGGTCCGACAGGCCTCCGACTCGATCGCCACCGGTTCGGCCGAGATCGCCACCGGCAACGCCGACCTGTCGCAGCGCACCGAGAAGCAGGCTTCCAACCTGCAACAAACCGCGGCCTCGATGGAGCAGATGAACGCCACCGTCAAAACCAACGCCGACACCGCACGGCAAGCCACCCAGCTGGCAACGTCGGCGAGCGCTGCCGCCGAACGAGGAGGCGACGTGGTCGGTCAGGTCGTGGCCACGATGAACGACATCACCACCAGCTCGAAGAAGATCGCCGACATCATCGGCGTGATTGACGGCATCGCCTTCCAGACCAACATCCTCGCGCTGAACGCCGCCGTGGAAGCAGCCCGCGCCGGTGAGCAGGGCCGCGGCTTCGCGGTGGTGGCAGGCGAGGTGCGAAACCTTGCGCAACGCAGCGCCGAAGCGGCCAGGGAGATCAAGTCCTTGATTGGCTCCAGCGTTGAAAAAGTGGACGCGGGCTCCCGCCTGGTGGGCGAGGCAGGCTCCACCATGGACGACATCGTGACCCAGGTTCGTCGCGTGTCCGACCTCATCGGCGAGATCAGTTCGTCGACGCTTGAGCAGACCAGCGGGATCAGCCAGGTCAGCGAGTCGGTGACCCAGCTCGACCAGTCGACCCAGCAAAACGCCTCGCTCGTCGAGCAAAGCGCCGCGGCGGCAGACAGCCTGAAACAGCAGGCGGCAAGCCTGGCCGACGTGGTGCGTGTGTTCAGGCTCTAGGGCCTGAAGCGGCTCGCCTCGGCTCTCGCAGGCATGGAGAGAGTCAAGCAAAACGCAGAAGTTGATCGATCCGCGTGAGGGGCTACGGGTGCTGCGTTGAAGCAGTGAACACCCTGCCCGATGCGGGTTTGTCGGCGAACATGCCTACCCCCTCGGGCGCAATCGCGTGTCAGACTGCCGCACCGACAATACGACACACCGACGCACCGACGCACCGACACCCCGGCCATGCTCGAATTCCGCACCCTGGTCACGCTGGCCCTCTTCAGCAGCCTGCTGCTGGCGTTTGCGGTGCTGTTCGTCAACCTCAAGTCGCGCGGCGAGCCCGCCGTGCGCGCCTGGGCCTGGGGCGCCGGGCTGGGGGCTGTGGGCTTCTTGCTGTTTGGCCTGCGCGGCACCGGCCCGGAGTGGGTGTCCTTCGTGCTGGCCAATGCGGTCGGCGTGGCCGGCCGCATCTGGATCTACTACGGCCACCGGCTCTACCTCGGCAAACCCCGCGGCCCGCGCTGGGACATCCCCGCCTGCCTGCTGGTCGCGGCAGTGCTCGCCTATTTCACCTACGTCCAGCCCGACCCGGTATGGCGCCTGTCGATTGCCTCCTGTGTGCTGTGCGCACTGCACGTGTTGTCGGCCCAGGTGCTGCTGACACCGGCCTCGCGCCGCGCCCCTGACGGCACTTGGCTGGTCACCATTGCCTTGGTGCATCTGCTGACGGGGCTGGGGTTGGGGCTGCGAGCCATCCTGGGCCCGCTGGCAACGCTGGACCCGGAGTGGACACAGGCGGCGCGCCTGATGGAGACGCTGGTGGTCGGCAACATCACCCTCTTCAACATCGTCTTGACCATCGGCCTGAGCAGCCTGACGGTGTCGCATACCCAGCGCAAATTTCAGGCAAGCGAAGAGCGCTACCGCAGCCTCGTCGAGCAGGCCGCCTACGGCATCTTCG
This sequence comes from Rhizobacter sp., assembly GCF_031412075.1. GTDB lineage: Bacteria > Pseudomonadota > Gammaproteobacteria > Burkholderiales > Burkholderiaceae_C > Rhizobacter. The sequence goes on along the minus strand of NZ_JANOCG010000094.1, from coordinate 522 downwards.
TGAGCGATGACCGCGGCCACATCGTCGACATCAATGCCGCCGGGGCGGCGATGCTGGGCTACTCGCCGCAAGAAGTGATCGGGTTGAACATTCGTGATGTGGTGAGTGAGGAGGAGCTGCCGAACCAGGCCGCCATCCAGGCCATCTATGCAAGTGGTGGAGTGGCCACCACCGAGCAGCGCATGAAGCGCAAGGACGGCAGCAGCTTCACCGCCGAGTGGGTGGCACGCCGGCTCAGCGACGGCCGGGTGATGGGCCTGCTGCGCGACATCACCCTGGACAAGCAGCATGCCGACGCCCTGCTGCAAGCCAAGCTGAGCGCCGAAGAAGCCAACCGCAGCAAAAGCGAGTTCGTCGCCAACATGAGCCACGAGATCCGCACCCCCTTGAACGCCATCGTGGGCATGGCCTACCTGGTGCGCCGCGACAGCACCGACCCCAAGCAGACCGAGCGGCTCGACCGCATTGAGACGGCTTCATCGCACCTGCTGTCCATCGTCAACGACGTCCTCGACATCGCCA
>NZ_JANOCG010000093.1:0-10502 GCF_031412075.1 Rhizobacter sp. | reverse complement strand
GTCGATGTCGGGGAAGTTCTGGATCTTCATCGCCTTGAAGCCGATCAGGCCGGCCAGCGTGAGCATGATGAAGAGCAGGATGGCCGGCGTCGGGTTGCGGATCGACCAGGACGAAACGTTGAACATGGCGCGGTGCTTTCTTGTTCTGTTCTGTTCGTTTACTTGGCGGTGGCCACCGGCTTGGCCACGGCCGGCGCGTCCACCACCTTGACCGTGTCGCCATCGCTCAGGAAGCCGCCGCCGGCTGCCACCACCTTGGCCGTGGCATCGAGCCCGCTGGTGATCTCGATGCGGTCACCGACACGGCGGCCCACACCCACCTTGGCCTGCGACACCTTCGAGTCGGCGCCCACGCGCAGCACGTAGCTGAAACCATCGCGCAGCACCACCGCGGTTTGCGGCAGGGTCAGCGCGTTGCTGTTGCCGATGTCGAACTCGCCGCGTGCGTACATGCCGGCCTTCACCTCACGGGTGGTGCCGAGGTCGACGTAAACGATGCCGTTGCGCGTTTGCGGGTCGACGGTGGGCGCGACCATGCGCACCTTGCCGACCACGGGCGCCGCGCCGCTGGTGGCGGCCACGGTGGCGGGCAGGCCCACCTTCACCCGCGCCAGCTCACTCGACGGCACCTCGGCACGCCACTCCAGGCGGCCCTGGCGGATCAGGCGAAACAGCTCCTGCCCGGCCGGCAGCACTGCGCCCACGGTGGCGCTGCGCGCCGAGATGATGCCGTGGTCGGGCGCGACCACCTGCGTCTGCGCCAGGCGCAGCTGCTGCACACGGGCGGCGGCGCGCACCGCCTCCAGGCGGGCTTGCGCGGTGCGCTCGCTGGTGAGGTAGTTGTTGATCTGCTGGCCGCTCAGCGCGCCTGCGGGTTGCAGGTCACGTGCACGCTGTGCATTGGCGGCGGCTTCGGCCAGCGTGGCCTCGGCTTCGGCGACGGCGGCCTTGGCCTGCGCCACGTCGGCCATCACCGTGTCGGCGGCAAACACCGCCAGCACCTGGCCCTTTTTCACCACGTCGCCCACGTTGGCGCGCACCTCGGCCAGGCGCAGGCCGTTGGCCTCGGTGCCGACGCTCGCCTCCTGCCAGGCGGCGATGTTGCCGTTGGCGCTGATCTTGAGCGGCAGGTTGGCGGCTTGCGGCTGCGTCACGGTGACGGTGAGCGCGGGCTTGGCCGGGGCGGTGGGCTTTTTCTCATCGGCCGCGCGCACGCTGAACGCGGCGACGGTGGCAGCGGCAAGGGCGGTCAGCAAAAAAGGTTTGAGTCGGTAGTGCATGGCCATGGTCGACGTGGGTCTTCGGTGGGTGTGACAACGGGAGATGGCGGCTTCGGTGGCCGCTTGCCGCCGCCATGTTGCCTGTTGGCTGCTGACAGCGTGATGTCAGGAGCCGGTCACCATGCAGGGCGCGCGTGCGAGTCGGCGAAGTATGCGATGAACTTGGCTCGCCCGTCGCCCGATACTCTGTCACTTGCCCCAACGTGCTGCTCCTGATGAAACCTGACTGTCGACTGCCTGCCGCCTTGTTCGTTGCCCTGCTCGGCGCCTGTGCCGTGCCGCCCGAGGCGCCGGTTGAAGCAACCGGTGAAACATCGGCCGTGACGGTGGCACCGCCGGCACAAGCACCGGCGGTGCCCGCCTCCGCCCCGATCGCGGCCGAGGCGCCACGCCCTGCTCTGGAGTCGATCGACACCGTGGTCGTGATTTACGCGGGCAGCCGCTCGTTCGACCACGTGTTCGGCCTGTTCCCCGGGGCCCACGGCATTCCGGGCAAGAGCCCCGCGTCGGCGGGGCGTGCTGCCGCGCAGAAAGACCTCGATGGCAGCGTGTTGCCCGTGTTGCCGCCGATCTGGAGCGGGCTCACCCCCAACGGCCAGCCGCTCACGCTGACGCAGGCGCAATCGGCGGGGCTGCCGAATGCCATGTTTCAGCTGGACGCTCCGCGAGGCGTCGGCAAGAGCGGAGTGAGCGTGCCGACCAGCACGGCCACGCGCGGCCTGGCTCGCCGTTATTACCAACACCAGATGCAGACCCACGGCGGCGCCAACGACCGTTTTGCCGCCTACTCCGACGGCGGTGCGCTGAGCATGGGTTACCACGACGGCAGCAGCCTCGCGCTGTGGAAGCTGGCGCAACGCTACACGCTGGCGGACAACTTTTTCATGGGCGCGTTCGGCGGCTCCTTCCTCAACCACCACTACCTGGTGTGCGCCTGTGCACCCACCTACCCGAACGCCGACAACTCGCCCGCCAAAGGCATGATCAGCGCCATCGATGTGGACGACCAAGGCCGATTCGTGCGACTCACCCCCGCGCCCAACGCGCCCACGTCGGCGCTGGCCGGGCCGCCGCGCTTCATGCGCGACGGCGCGCTCACGCCCAAAGACGCCAACGGTGTGTTCCATGCCGTCAACACCATGCAGCCGCCCTACCAGCCCAGCGGCGCGCCCCCAGTGGCCGGGGTCGACCCGCGCCTGGCCGACCCGTCGCGGCCCAGCACCTTGCCGCCACAAACGCAGGCCACCATCGGCGACCAGCTCAGTGCCAAGGGCGTGAGCTGGGCCTGGTACGCCGGCGCCTGGAACACCGTGAGCGCCAACACGCCCGAAGGCCGCGCGCAGATCTACCGTGGCAAGGCGCATTTCCAGCCGCACCAGCAGCCGTTCAATTACTACGCCGCCTTCGACCCGCTGACGAAGGCCGACGCCCGCACACGCCACCTGCGCGACTTCGACAGCCAGTTCCTCGCCGACGCCGCTGCTGGCGCGCTGCCCTCGGTGAGCTTCTACAAGCCGCAAGCCGGCCTGAGCCAGCAGGCCGGCATCGCCAACCTGAGCGATGGCGACGCCCACCTCGCCGAGGTGGTGGCCAGGCTGGAGCAAAGCCCGCAGTGGCCGCGCATGCTGATCGTCATCACCCACGACGACAACGGCGGTTTCTACGACCACGCCCCGGTGCCGCGCGGCGACCGCTTCGGCCCGGGCTCGCGGGTGCCGGCAATCATCGTGTCGCCGTTTGCCAAAAAGGGCTTTGTCGACAAGACGGCCTACGACACCGGCTCGATCCTGCGCTTCATCAACAAACGCTGGTCGCTCGACCCACTGCCGGGTCTGGTCGAGCGGGACGAAGCCTTGCGACGCAACGGCTTTGCGCCAATGGGTGATTTGACGGGCGCGCTCGACCTGGGGGCTTCAGCCCGTTGAGGTGTTGAGCTTGTGAGCGGCCAGCATGCGCTGCACCAGCGGGTGGTGCACCTTTTTTTCGGTGTCGATGGCATAGAAGTGCTCTTCGACTCCCTCGCAGGCACCGAGTCGTTTCACGCCGTAACGTTGCACCAGTTCGTCATGCACCCACTCGGCGGCCGGGAACGCGCCCATGCCGCTGGCGCCGAAGGTCTTGAGCAAGGCGCTGTCTTCGAACTCGCCGCCGATGCGCGGCCGAATGGCCTGCCGATCGAACCACTGGTCTAGGCGAACGCGCAGGGCGGCCTGCGCCGTGGGCAGCAGGACCGGAATCTGCGCCAGCGACTGCGGGAAGCCGCGCCGCGCCGCCGCGTGCAAAGTCGCCGTGGCGTACCAGGCCACCGGCGACGCGCCAAGCGAGTGGCTGTACAGCCTGAGGCTCGGGTTGGGTGGTGCCGGCCGGTCGGCGAGCACCACGTCGAGCCGGTGCAGGGCCAGCTCGCCGAGCAGGTCTTCGAACTGCCGTTCGCGGCACAGCAGCTGCAGTGCGGGCTCCTGCATCACCGGTTGCATCAGTCGGCGCACCACGAGCTTGGGCACCCGGTCCGACACGCCGACCGCAAGCCTCACCGTGGGTGAACTGGCCGCGTCGCGCACCACCGCTGGCAGCTGCTCGCCCAGCTGAAAGATCTGGTCGGCCTGCCGCAGGGCCGCCAGCCCGGCTTCGGTGAGTGCGAGGCCGCGCCCGGCCGGTTGCAGCAACGTGGCGCCCAGCGTGCGCTCCAGCTCGCGCACCTGGGTGCTCACGGTCTGCACCGCCATGTCGAGCCGCGCCGCGGCGCGGGCCATGCCGCCCTCCTTGGCCACCACCCAGAAGTAGTACAGGTGCCGGTAGTTGAAGTCTGCGCTCATGTTCAGGTTTTTCAGAAGTGAATCTTCTTGATTGTCTGCTTCTACGGAACCCACCGCGGCCCTATCGTCGCGGCAACTCGCCAGCCGAACACCCGAAGGAAGATGGTCTTGGAACCCCTGCTCGACATCCTGCAGTCCCCTTTCCTGGGCAAGCCCACCTGGGTCTGGCTCTGCTTCGTGGCCACCGTGGTGGCCTTGCTCGCGTTCGACCTGGGCGTGTTGCACAAGTCCGATCGCGAGATCGGGGTGCGGGAGAGCCTGGCCTTGTCGGCGGGCTACATCGGCGCGGCGGTGGTGTTTGGTGTCTGGGTGACCTGGTACCTCGGTGCGCAGAGCGGCACCGAGTACTTCACCGGGTTCATGATCGAAAAATCGCTGTCGATGGACAACGTGTTTGTGATCGCGCTCATCTTCAGCTACCTGGCGATCCCGCGGCAATACCAGCACCGCGTGCTGTTCTGGGGCATCCTGGGGGTGATCGTGCTGCGCGCGGTGATGATCGGCCTGGGCGCGGCGCTGGTCACGCAGTTCAGCTGGGTGCTTTATGTGTTCGGGGCCTTTCTCGTGTTCACCGGCATCAAGATGTGGATGGTCGCCGATCACCTGCCCGACATTGCCCAGAACCCGGTGCTCAAGTTCTTGCGCAAGCACCTGCGTGTGACGCCGCAGCCCGAGGGCAACGCATTCTTCGTGCAGCGCGCCGACCCGGTCAGCGGCAAGATGGTGCGCTGGGCCACGCCGCTGTTCCTCGCGCTGTGTCTGGTGGAGCTGATCGACCTGGTGTTTGCGGTCGACTCGGTGCCGGCGATCTTTGCCATCACCACCGACCCCTTCATCGTCTACACGAGCAACATCTTCGCCATCCTGGGCCTGCGTGCGCTCTACTTTGCGCTGGCCGCGATGATCCACCGCTTCAAGTACCTGAAGTACGCACTGGCCCTGGTGCTGGTGTTCATCGGCTCGAAAATCTTCCTGGTGGGCATCGTCGGCAAGACGCCGGCCATCGTGTCGCTCGGCGTGACTTTCGGGCTGATTGCCGGTGGTGTGATCGTCTCGCTGTGGAAAACACGCTCGGCCGTGGCGCCGCCGGGCAAGACTTCCTGAACGGGCTCGACGATGCAAGGCTTCCTCGACCCGGCGATCCTCTTCTTCGTGTTTGGCATCCTCGCTGGCACGCTCAAGTCGAACCTGGAGATTCCACCGCAAATCTCCCGCTTCCTGTCGCTCTACCTGCTGATGGCGCTGGGGCTCAAGGGCGGGTTCGCACTGGCAAAGTCGGGTTTGACGCCCGAGGTGCTGACGAGCCTGGGCGCCGCGCTCTTGCTGGCGGTGGTGGTTCCGGCTGCGGGCTACCTGCTGCTGCGCCGCGTCGTGAGTGGCTATGACGCGGCGGCCATCGCGGCGACCTATGGCTCGGTGAGCGCCGTGACCTTCATCACCGCGGTGCAATACCTCGACACCCAGGGCACCGCGTATGGCGGGCACATGGCGGCGGCGATGGCGCTGATGGAGTCTCCCGCCATCGTGATGGCCGTGGTGTTGAGCAACCTGGTGCGCCAGCGAGAGAGGCGCAATGCCGTTGGCGCCCCGGGCGCTGCGGCCACGCCGCTCGGCCGGGTGATGCACGAGGCACTCACCGACGGCGCGCAGCTGCTGTTGTTGGGTGCGATGGGGGTCGGGCTGCTCAGCGGCCCTGCGGGTCAGGCGGTGATGCAGCCGTTTGCGGTCGATCTGTTCAAGGGCATGCTGGCGTTCTTCCTGCTCGACATGGGCTTGCTCGCCGCGCGCAACATGGGCCAGCTGCGCGGCAAGTCGCCGTGGCTGCTGGCCTATGCCGTCGTGGGGCCGCTCGCGCACGCCGGCCTGGCGTTGGCGGTGGCCTGGGCGTTGGGTTTGTCGGCGGGCAACGGGGCCTTGTTGATGGTGCTGGCGGCCAGCGCGTCGTACATCGCTGTTCCGGCGGTGATCCGCCAGGCCATCCCCGAAGCCAATCCCTCGCTCTACTTCGGCATGTCGCTCGGGCTCACGTTCCCCTTCAACATCTTGCTGGGCATCCCGCTGTACGCGGCGGTGGCGCAGGCGTGTCTGTGAGCCTCAGTGAAGCAGCGACATCTGTTGCGTCGCCGCCCGCACCGAAGACGGCACCGGTGCCGGCACGCGCTTGCGCAACACCGCGTGAGGCACATACCCACGCGTGGCCAGGTTCCAGCCGTCGGTGGCTTGTGCATCACTGAACTGCTGAACCCGCAACGCGCCGAGCTTCTTGGCGCTGGCACGGGTGACGATCGCCTCGCATTGCGCCGCCGTGAGCTGGCTCACGAAGGCTGTCCAGCGCTGCAGGGCCAGCGGGTTGCGCCAGGCGTCTTCGATGGCCCAGCGAAGGGCCACGCCCTCCGCGTCCTTGCCGGCTTCGAGCACACGCGGCAGCAGCGCATGGAAAAAGGTCTGGAACGCGCGCTTGACGCTCTTGCCTGGCAGCAGGTCTTCGAGCCGCGTGATGCGGTGGCTCCAGCCGGGTGCGAGCAGCTGCTGGCTGATGAACGCCTGCAGCGCCTGCGCCGGGTTGAACAAACGCAGCCGGTTGGGCGGCAGCACCAGCATCGGCAGCGTGCAGGCTTCGTCGTGCGGCAGCGGCTCGACCAGGCTGCACAACACCGCCACCCGCGCCCACTGCTCGGCAGTGAGGTCGTGCAGGCCACCGAGACCGGCATCTTCGATCTGCTTCACGAATTGCAGCGCGTCACGAAAACCATGCGCGGCCTTGGCGTGGTTGGCCTTGGTGCTCATCACCGCCAGGTTGCCGGCGGCGTAACCGGCGTCGCTGCGCACCCGGTCGATCGAGGCGTCTGAGTTTTCCATCGTCGCGCTGCTGAGCGGCGCGCGGGTGATGGGGCAGTGGCTCACGTCGATCTGCTGCAGGTAGTGCGGCGTCACCTGCACCAGCTCGACGCTGCGCCCGCGCAGCCAGGCGTGCAGGCGCAGCTGCAGCCACTTGCGCACGTGCTTGGTCGGCTCCAGGGTGCGCAGGCCGAAGGTGGCCTGGCCGGCCAGCCAGCCGTGGCGCAGCGACGAAGGCTCCTGGCCATAAGGCGCGGGCGGGGTGACGTGGTGGTGGGCGTAGTCCCAGCCCAGCTCGAAGCCGATGTGCTCGTGCGTGGTGAGGCTGCTGCTGGCGAGGGGGTTGTGCTGAAGTTCGGTGGTCATGTGGGGCTCCGGGTGGGATTCGCTGCAACCGATGCAGCGATAGAGCCAGTGTTGCGGCCGGGTGGCTCATGGCGTGAGCTATCTGGTTCTGGGGTGAATGGTGAGCACGAGGTAAGCTTGTTTGCGATGGCTCACCTGGTGAGCCAGTCTTGCGGCATCCCCAACACCACCCGTTCGGGCTGAGCCTGTCGAAGCCGGCGCCGTGCTGTGCGCTCCCTTCGACAGGCTCAGGGCGAACGGTCTAGGCCTCCCATGGACCGAACCGAACGTTTTTACAAGATCGAGCTGCTGCTGCGCGGCCGCGGCTGCGTCAGCTTCGAGGCCTTGCTCGATGAGCTGGCCGTGTCGCCCGCCACGCTCAAGCGCGACCTGCAGTACCTGCGCGACCGCCTGAGCGCGCCCATCGTCTACGACCGTTTCGACAACGGCTACCGCTTCGACCAGGCCGTGGGCGCGCAGGCGCAGCGCCACGAGCTGCCGGGCCTGTGGTTCAGCGAAAAGGAGATCACTGCGCTGCTGACCATGCACCAGCTGATGGCCGGGCTCGACGACGACGGCGTGCTCTCGCGCCACCTGCAACCCATGATGGACAAGCTGCAAGGCATGCTCGGCGCCGACGAGAGCGAAGCGCGCGAGCTGATGCGCCGGGTCAAGGTGATCTCCACCGCACGCCGGCGCACGCCGAGCCGCCACTTCGAGCTGCTGGGCAGCGCGCTGGTGCAGCGCAAGCGGGTGTGGCTGCGCTACTTCAAGCGCAGCGACCGCAGCACCAGTGAACGCGAGGTCTCGCCGCAGCGCCTGGTGAACTACCGCAACACCTGGTACCTCGACGCCTGGTGCCATGCCAGCGAAGGCCTGCGCCGCTTTGCGCTCGACGCCATTCAGGAAGCCAAGGCGCAAGAAACCAAGGCCCGCAACGTGGCGGTCAAAGACCTGGAGGCCGAGCTCGATGCCGGCTATGGCATCTACGGCGGCAGCGGCGCCAAGCTGAAGTGGGCCACGCTGGTGTTCGAGGCCGACGCTGCGCAGTGGGTGGCGGTGGAAGAGTGGCACGCGCAGCAAAAAGGCCGCTGGCTCACCGATGGCCGGTATGAGCTGCAGGTGCCCTACATCGACCCGACCGAGCTGGCGATGGACATCTTGCGCCACGGCGACAGCGTGCAGGTGAAAGGCGACAAGGCCCTGGTGGTGGCCATTGCGCAGCGCCTGAAGAAAGCCGCGGCGCTGTACGCTTGATGTTTAGCCTTGGAGAACCCGCATGAAAGCCACCTGGAACGGCGTCACCATTGCCGAGAGCGACGACACCGTGATCGTCGAAGGCAACCACTACTTTCCCGAGAGCAGCCTGAAGCGCGAGTACGTGAACTTCAGCAACCACCGCACGAGTTGCCCGTGGAAGGGCCAGGCGTATTACTACAGCCTGTTCGTCAATGGCGAGATGAACACCAACGCGGTCTGGTACTACCCCGAGCCGAGCGAAGCCGCTGCGGAAATCAAGGGGCGGGTGGCGTTCTGGAAGGGTGTCAAGGTCGAGTGAGTTTTTGCTGCGTGAAGAAGCGCAGCATTTCTCGCGATGCATCCGGCCCCTGCGGGTCGGTGTAGCTGCCTTTGCCGCTGCCGCCCGACCACGCGTGGCCCGAGCCGTGCACCAGCCAGTGTTCGGCGACCAGGCGGCCGGCCGCGTCGCGGTAGCTGGTGCGCTCGAAGTTGCGCCCGCTGTCGACCGTGCCCTGCTCGACCTGCGAGGCGCTGTGCCCCGCCACCAGATGCTCGCCGTTGCTCGGGTGCACGGTGGCGTCGAGATCGCCGTGGAAGACGATCATCGGCACACGCGTGGCGTCGGCCACCTTGGGCACGCCGCGAGGGCCGTGTTTCATGGCCGCGAACGCCGTCCCCACGTCGTGCGCTGCACCTTGCGGCAGGCCCGAATGCACGCCCACGGCGGCAAACAGGTCGGGGTATTCGTGGGCCATGATCACGGCCATCGCACCCCCGGCGGACAAACCGGCGATGTAGACGCGCCCGGCGTCGACCGCATGCGTCTGCATCACGTGGCGGGTGATGGCCGCCAACAGGGCGGGCTCGCCGGCGCCACGTTTCTGGTCGCCGGGCTGAAACCAGTTCCAGCAGCGGTGGGCGTTGGAGCGCGCTGGTTGGGCCGGGTAAAGCACCCGAAAGCCTTGGGCCTGCGCCAGCTCGTTCATGCAGGTTCCGGCGGCAAAGTCGTCGGGGTTTTGTTTGCAGCCGTGCAGCATCACCACCAGCGGGGCCGGTCGGTCGGGCAGGCCGGCGGGGGTGAAAAGTTTGTAGTGGCGCAGGCCCAGGGCGGTGGCGAAGGGCAGCTCCTCGAAGCTGGCGGGGCGCGGTGGGCCCGTCGGCGTCTCTGTGTCGGGCGCGGGCGTGTCGACTTCACGCACCAGGCCGTCGAGCACGATCACGTCACCGGTGTCGGCCGGCTCGGCAGGCGCCGGGCGGTGCTTCAGGTGCAAGACCCGTTGAATGGCCTGCGCGGCGTCCGCCAGGCTGCCGCGCCTTGTGAGCGCGGTGGCCTGGGCCATCAGCTTGGCAAAAGGGCTGTCGGGGTGGAGGGGCATGGGGTTTGTGCAGTGCAGCAATCCCCCCAGATTAGCGCTTTCGCCGCAGGAGAGGTGTAGGAATACTCCGCGTCGCGTGCTCAGGTGGACAGAACGCCGTTTATTCGTGCCGCGGCGCCTCGACGGGGTCGAGTCGTGCTGCTCTGCGGGCCGGGAAATAGCCGAAGCCTTGTCAGCCGGGTGGTGTTCAGAGCAGCTCGTCGGGTGCAAAAGGCGCCAGCAGCTTCACCGTGAACTTGAGCCAGGCGCTGGCCTCGGGCTCGCTGGTGTGGACCTGCGGGTTGGGGCCGGTGCTCGTCCATCGCAGGGTCTGGTCTTCGGCCAAGCTCAGGCGGTAGGTGCTGCTGGTGGTGACCTCGTCGAACACCTGGACCAGCTGCTGGGCGATCTGCGGGCTGCGCACCAGCACGCCCATCTCGGTGTTGAGCCTTTGCGAGCGCGGGTCCATGTTCATCGAGCCGACCAGGGCGGCCACGCCGTCGACCACCACCACCTTGGCGTGCAGCGAGGCCTGCGACGAGCCGAAAGCGAGGGCCGCGTTGTGCTTGGTGTCGAGGTAAGGGCGCAGCTCGTGCAGCTCGACGCCCATCGCCAGCAACGCTTCGCGG
>NZ_JANOCG010000092.1:0-4406 GCF_031412075.1 Rhizobacter sp. | reverse complement strand
TGTCGAGCAGCACGAGGTCAGGTTTGTCCTGGCGAACCCGCGCCACACCTTCAGCGCCGGTGCCAGCACGCAGCAAGGTCACGCTGGGAAGCGTGGCCGCCAGCTGAGCCTGGACCAGCAGGAAATTCAGATCCTGGTCTTCGACGTAGAGCACGCTTCCGTGCACCTCCGAACCAGCCACTCGGGCAGCGTCCATGGGACTTGCCTTTCGTTTGTTGCGCTGCACCAAGCATAGGACTGGGCGCGCCCTTCACACAAGGAACTGACACACGGATCAGGGTCTTCAGCAGGCTTGTAATTATGAATTACTACCTCTAGAGTTTAGGCAATTGCCGCGCTTTTGCCACCTTTATTCAGAGAGCTCCATGGCCGACATCACCCCGCTGCGCCCGGCCTCTCTGCATGAAGAGGTGGCATCCCGGCTGCGCCACATGGTGTTCGAGCGCCAGCTGGTGCCCGGGCAGTGGATCGACGAGCTGGCGCTGGCCCACGAGTGGCAGATCAGCCGCACGCCGCTGCGTGAAGCGCTCAAGGTGCTGGCCAGCGAAGGCCTGGTGCAGCTGGTGCCGCGCCAGGGCTGCCGCGTGACGGAGATGTCGGAAGACGACGCCGACGCGCTGTTTCCGGTGATGGCCCTGCTCGAAGGCCGCTGCGCCTTTGAGGCGGTGCGCAAGGCCACGCCCGAGGGCATTGCCACCTTGCGCCGCTTGCACGACACGCTGGAAACGCATGCCGCCGCGCGCGACATCGACGGCTACTACCGCGCCAACCACGAGTTCCACAGCACGGTGCAAGCATTGGCCGACAACCGCTGGCTCGACCGCGCCACCAACGATTTGCGCAAGTTCTTGCGCCTGTTGCGCGGGCGGCAGCTCAACTGGCCGGGCCGCATCGAAGACTCGATCAACGAACACCGCGTGCTCCTGGCGGCCATCGAGCAGCGTGATGCGGCACGCGCCGAGCGGCTGATGCACGACCACCTCATGGCGCAGCTGACCGCCCTGAAGGCCTTGCGCGCCCATGAACAGAGCACGGGGCAACAACATGCTTGACGGATTGAAGTCCGCTGCCCGCCGCGCCGGCGACGACCGCGCCCTGCGCAGCCTGCTACTCGACTGCAGGCGGCTCTTGTCCGAGCGTGGTGAAGCCAACAGCGTGGCCATCGCCCGCCAGCTGGTCGCACGTTTCAGCGCCTTGCCCGACGACCAGCAAGGCGGCTTTTTCGACCGCCTCTCACGCGAGTTCAGCCCCGACCCGCAGGCGGTGCTGTCGGTGGCGCAGGCTTATGCGCAAGAGCCTTCGGCCGACAACCTGATCCGCCTCACCCACCTGGCCGAGCCGCCGCGGCAAGAGCTGCTGCGGCGCATCAACCGCACCCCGGGCGGCACCGCGCAGATCGTCGCCATGCGACGCAAGCTGCTGGCGCGCGTGGGGGCGCAGCCCGAGCTGCGTGCGCTCGAAAATGATTTTCTGCACCTGCTCTCGTCGTGGTTCAACCCCGGCTTCTTGCAGATGCAGCAGGTCGACTGGCGCTCACCGGCGCACCTGCTGGAGCAGATCATTCGCCACGAGGCGGTGCACGAGATCGACGGCTGGGACGACCTGCGCCGCCGCCTGCAGCCCGACCGCCGCTGCTTCGCCTTTTTCCACCCACAGCTGCCTGACGAGCCGCTGATCTTCGTGGAGGTGGCGCTCTTGCCCGAGATGCCGGCCACCATCGCGCCGCTGATCGACAAACACGCCCAGCCCACGCTCACACCGAGCCAGTACAAGCTCGCGGCCTTCTATTCCATCAGCAACTGCCAGCCGGGGCTGCGCGGTGTGTCGCTCGGCAACTTCCTGATCAAGCGCGTGGCCGAGCAGCTGAAGCGCGAGCTGCCACAGCTCAAGCGCTTTTGCACGCTCTCGCCCATCCCCGGGTTTGCCAAGTGGCTGCAAGCACCGCCGGTGCTGCCCGACCACTTGCGCAAGGGGGTGGTCGAGCGCGTCACCGAAGCGCGTGCCTGCCTTGTGGCCGCAACGCAGGGTGACCTGAACACCCTCGCCAACGCGGCCACGCTGCAATCGCTGCGCGAGCCCGAACGAGACGCGCTGAGCCGCCTGTGCGCCGCTTACCTGGTTCACCACAGCACCACCGCGCAGGGTGACCCGGTGGCGCGCTTTCACCTCGACAACGGCGCACGGCTCGAACGCCTCAACCCCTTGGGCGATTTGTCCCGCAAGGGGCTCAAACAGTCGTTCGGCCTGATGGTCAATTACCTCTACGACCTCGACAAGGTCGAAACCAGCCACGAACAGTTCGTCCATGGCGAAGTGGCGCATTCACGCGCCGTTTCTGGCCTCATCTAACCCAGCTCATCTCACAAAAGCAGGAGACACCCATGACCGTTTCACACCGCCGCGCGTTCACCCTGGCCGCCCTCGGCACCCTCGCCGCAATCGCCAGCCCCTGGGCCAGCGCGCAATCGGCCTGGCCGGCCCGGCCGGTGACCATCGTCGTGCCGTTTCCCGCCGGCGGCGGCACCGACGCCTTCGCCCGCCCGCTCACCGCCGTGCTGAGCAAGAACACCGGCAAACAATTCATCATCGACAACAAGGGCGGCGCCGGTGGGACCGTGGGCGCCACCGTGGCCTCGAAGGCCGCGCCCGATGGCTACACCTTCTTCATGGGCGCGGTGCACCACGCCATCGCCCCGTCGATGTACCCCAAGCTCGACTACAACATCGAGACCGACTTCATCCCCGTGGGCCTCATCTCCAGCGTGCCGCAGGTGATCGTGGTCAACCCGAAGAAGGTGCCGGTGACCGACTTGAAGGGCCTGCTCGAATTCGTGCGCAAGAACCCCGGCCGGCTCAACTACGGTTCGGCCGGCAACGGCACCTCGCACCACCTGGCCGGTGAGCTCTTCAAGCTGCAGACCAAGACCTTCATCACCCACATTCCCTACCGGGGCGCCGGCCCGTCGCTGCAAGACCTGATCGCGGGCCAGGTCGACATGATGTTCGACGGCCTCGGCTCGTCGGCCACGCACATCAAGAGCGGGCGCATCACGGCGCTGGCGGTGGCTGCCGAAAAGCGCGCCCCCGGCTTCCCCGACGTGCCCACCAGCGTGGAGGGTGGCGTGCCCACCTACCAGGTGGCCACCTGGTACGGGCTGTGGGCGCCCAAGGGCACACCGAAAGAGCTGGTCGACGCCATGCGCGCCGAGCTCGTCAAGGCCCTGGGCTCCGACGAGTTGCGCAAAACCTGGAACACCCTCGGCACCGACACCCCCAATCTGTATGGCGATGCCTTCGGCAAATTTGTCAACAGTGAAGTCAAACGCTGGGCCGATGTGGTGAAGCACTCCGGCGCCAAACTCGAGTGAGCCGGCCATTGGTGTACCGATGAACCACAACCTCTTTGCCGCATTACGCGGCAACTTCCCGCAGGACCGCAACCGCGTGGCCATCGAGACCACCGATGCAGTGCCGCATTACTACACCTGGCACGACATCGACCGCGCCACGGCGATGCTGGCCAACCTGCTCGAGTCACTCGACCTGCCCGCAGGCAGCCGCGTGGCGGTGCAGACCGAGAAGTCGGTCGAAGCGCTGATGCTCTACCTGGCCGTGCTGCGCGCCGGGTATGTGTACCTGCCGCTCAACACCGCCTACCAGGCGGCCGAGATCGAATACTTCATCGGCAACGCCGAGCCGGCGGTGGTGGTGTGTTCGGGCAAGAACTTCGGCTGGGTCAGCCCGATCGCGTTCAAGGCCGGTACCACCCACGTGTTCACGCTCAACGAAGACCGCAGCGGCAGCCTGCTGGAGCGTGCCGCACACCACAGCGACAAGCACACGCCCACGCTGTGCGAGCGCGACGACCTTGCCTGCATCCTCTACACCAGCGGCACCACCGGGCGCAGCAAGGGCGCGATGCTGACCCACGGCAACATCCTGAGCAACGCGCTCACCCTGAAGGCGTACTGGGGTTGGCGCGGCGGCGATGTGCTGATCCACGCCTTGCCGCTGTTCCACGTGCACGGCCTCTTCGTGGCCGCACAATCGGCGCTCATCAGCGGCAGCAAGATGATCTGGCTGTCGAGGTTCGACCCCAAGACAGTGGTGGCCAACTTGCCGCGCGCCACGGTGTTCATGGGTGTGCCCACACTTTACGTGCGCATGCTGGCCGAGCCGGGCCTCACACGCGAGGCTTGCAAAAGCATGCGGCTCTTCCTGGCCGGCTCGGCGCCCTTGCTCATCGAGACCTTCAACGACTGGCACGAGCGCACCGGCCACACCATCGTCGAACGTTACGGCATGAGCGAAACCGTCATCCTCACCTCCAACCCCTACCGCACAGAAGACGGCGAGCGGCGTGGCGGCACCGTCGGTTTCGCGCTGCCCGGCGTGGGCCTGCGGGT
>NZ_JANOCG010000091.1:0-11190 GCF_031412075.1 Rhizobacter sp. | reverse complement strand
TCCTTGGCACCGCACTTGGGGCACTCGCCCAAGATGTACCGGTCGGCGAGGAACATCGACTTCACGGGGTCGAAGAACTGCTCGATCGTGCGCTCCGCGATCAGGCCCTGCTTGCGCAGGGCGCGGTAGATGTCCTGCGCCAGCTCGTGGTTCTCGGGTCCGTCGGTCGAATGCCAGTTGTCGAAACCGATGTGAAAGCCGTCGAGGTACTGCTGGCGGCCGGCGGCGATCTTCGCCACGAACTCCTGCGGCGTCTGGCCCACCTTTTCGGCGGCGATCATGATGGCGGCGCCGTGCGCGTCGTCGGCGCAGACGAAATGCACCTCGTTGCCGACCATGAGCTGGAAACGCACCCAGATGTCGGCCTGGATGTATTCCATCATGTGCCCGACGTGGAACGGTGCGTTGGCGTAGGGCAGGGCGGTGGTGACGAAGAGCTTGCGTGTCATCGGGCGGGGCTCGAAACGGGGAAGCGTTCGATTCTAGGCCCGCCACCACCCGCGAGAGGGCTTGTGCCGAGCTTGTCGAAGGGCCCTGCGCTAGACTGCTCCGGCCTCCTTTTCCCTCTGCAAAGCGATTGCCATGGCCATTACCAAAACCGCAGTGCTCGACGCGCTCAAGGGTGTCATCGACCCCAACACCGGCAAAGACTTTGTCAGCACCAAGCAGGTCAAGAACCTGCACATTGCCGGGGACGCTGTCACGTTCGATGTGGAGCTGGGTTACCCCGCCAAGAGCCAGATCGAGTCGTTGACCACTGCCCTGACCACGGCAGCCATGGCGGTGCCGGGTGTGGCGCGTGTGCAAGCCCGTCTGGCCACCAAGATCGTCGCCCACGCCGTGCAACGCGGCGTGCAGCTGCTGCCCAACGTGAAGAACATCGTTGCCGTCGCCTCCGGCAAGGGCGGTGTGGGCAAGAGCACCACCGCGGCCAACCTGGCGCTGGCGCTGGCCGCCGAGGGTGCCAGCGTGGGCATTCTCGATGCCGACATCTATGGCCCCAGCCAGCCGATGATGATGGGCCTCTCGGGTCGGCCCGACAGTGCCGACGGCAAGACCATGGAGCCGATGGAAAACCACGGCGTGCAGGTGATGTCGATCGGCTTCCTGGTCGAGGCCGACAACGCCATGATCTGGCGCGGCCCCATGGCCACCCAGGCGCTCGACCAGTTGCTGCGCCAGACCAACTGGCGCGAGCTTGACTACCTGATCGTCGACATGCCGCCGGGCACCGGCGACATCCAGCTCACCTTGAGCCAGCGTGTGCCGCTGACCGGCGCGGTGATCGTCACCACGCCGCAAGACATTGCGCTGCTCGACGCGCGCCGCGGCATCAAGATGTTCGAGAAGGTGGGCGTGCCCATCCTCGGCATCGTGGAAAACATGGCCATGCACGTGTGCACGAACTGCGGCCACGTGGAGCACATCTTTGGCGAAGACGGCGGCAAGAAGATGGCAGCCGAGTTCAACATGGACTACCTGGGTGCCTTGCCGCTGAGCATGGGCATTCGCGTGCAGGCCGATTCGGGTGCGCCCACGGTGGTGAGCGACCCCGACGGCGAGATTGCCGGGCTCTACAAGGCGATGGCGCGGCAGCTGGCGGTGAAGATCGCGCGGCGTTCTAAAGACTTCTCGTCGAAGTTCCCGACCATCACGGTGTCGAAGACGACCTGAGGGTCAGGGCGCGAAAGGCGTGAAAGTCGGCGGCAGCCGCACCTCCACGCCATCGGCTGCGCCACGCTTCGTGAGGTCGGCCATCACCATGTCGAAGTCGTCGAACAGCAGCGGCATGGCCGCCAGAGGCTGGTCGAGCGGCAACCAGAAGTCGTCCCAGTGGATGGGGATCACACGTTTGGCGCCGCTGGCGCGCACGGTTTCTTGCCAGTAGGCGCTGCGATAGGCCTCGTCTTTTTTCCCCAGCGTGCCCACGCCGAGAAACACGGTGTCGACCTTCAATCCCGCGAGCGCACCGGGCACGATGCCGGCGCTGCCTTGCACCAGCATGCGCTGGCCTGAAGTGTGCTCGACCACGATCGACCACACCTGCCCTTCGGGGTAGGCCGTGGCGCGGGCGGGCGGGGTGAGCGGGGCATCCAGCGTGTCACCCTGCAACCCGTCGCTGTAGGGCGTGGGGCTGTGGCGGCTGGCGATGAAACGCAGCGTGAACTTGCCCAGGGTCACCACGTCACCCGGTTTGACCAGGCGCATGCGGTCTTCGGGCAGCTTCAGGCCTCGTCCCAGGTTGAGCGTGGACGGCGAGCCGATCAGCAGTGCGCCGGTGCGCTGCGCGACCACCGGCGAGTCCATCGCGTGGTCGTAGTGCGAATGCACCGGCACCACGGCGGCCAACCGGGTCACCCCCAGGCGGGCCAACTCGCGCTCGATCACGGCGGTGTCGGGCCCGATCTTGCTCGTGAGGGTGGGCCACAGGGCCGGGCGGCTGAAAAAGCCGTCGGTCATCCAGGCGGTTTCGCCGTCGTCGAACAGCAGGGTGGTGACGCCGGCAAAGCGCACCTTCACGGCCTCGCTGCCGCTGGCCGCGGGCAGGGTGAGCGCCTGGTAGGGGGCCAGTGCCGGGCGGCGCTGGATCTGAACGGCGACAAAGGCGACCGCCAGCAGTACCAGGCCCAGCAGCACCAGGCCTGCGCGCTGAAGCCAGCGCCGCATCAGCGAACGGCTTTCAAACGGCGTTCAGGCCGGGTGGGCCAGGTCGCGGATGTGGGTGGGGCCGGCGCGGTGCTCGATCTCGGCCAGCAGAGGCTTGTTCCAGCCCAGCATGAACATCGCTTCGGCGGTGACGAACATCGGGCCGACCAGCAGGCCCACGATGTCGTCGACAAACGCGGGCTTGCGGCCCTCGTAGTAGTGGCCGATGAACTGGATCACCCAGCCGATGGCAAACATGCCCAGGCCCCAGCTCAGCCAGCTCGCCACGCTGCCGCCTGAGACGGCGTGGGCGAGGGCCATCAACACGCCGGTGGCTGCGGTGACGGCCAGGCCGAGCGTGAGCGAGCCGCGGCGGCTCAGGTACCAGGCGGCGGCCAGGCAGAAGGCCACCCAGCCGGCGGTGAGGTCGAGCCCCGGCAAGGTGAGGTGCAGGCGCGAAAGCAGCACGCCCACACCGAACACGATCATCGGCACGCCGATGAAGTGGGTGACGATGTTGCGCCGGTCGCGGTGGTAGGTGGCGTATTGGGTGAGCAGGTCGAGGGTGCTGCGTTGGGTGCTCATGGTGTGTCTCCACAAGAGGTCGTTGGGCGTATTTTGGGCCGATGGCGGCCGTGTGACCATGGTATTTCCACAGGGCTGCAACACCTTGCTCAGGCAAGCCATGCGGCATGCACGCCCCGGCTCCCTACAATCGGAGCCCCGTTCCGCCCAACCCCTGGTAACACGCGCATGAGCATCAAGAGCGACAAGTGGATCCGCCGCATGGCCGAGCAGCACGGCATGATCGAGCCGTTCGAGCCAGGCCAGGTGCGCCACTCGGCCGACGGCCACAAGATCGTGAGCTACGGCACCAGCAGCTACGGCTACGACATCCGTTGCGCGCCCGAGTTCAAGGTGTTCACCAACATCTACAGCACGGTCGTCGACCCGAAGAACTTCGACGAAAGGAGCTTCGTGGACATGAACGCCGACGTCTGCGTGATCCCGCCTAACAGCTTTGCGCTGGCGCGCACGATGGAGTACTTCCGCATCCCGCGCAACGTGCTGACCATCTGCCTGGGCAAGAGCACCTATGCGCGCTGCGGGATCATCGTCAACGTGACGCCGTTCGAGCCCGAGTGGGAAGGTTATGTGACGCTGGAGTTCAGCAACACCACGCCACTGCCGGCCAAGATCTACGCCGGTGAAGGCTGCGCGCAGGTGCTGTTTTTCGAGAGCGACGAGGTCTGCGAGACGAGCTACAAGGACCGGGGTGGCAAGTACCAGGGGCAAACCGGGGTCACCTTGCCGAAAACTTAGCCCCCCAGTCGCTATCGCTCCTGCCCCCGAGGGGCGCCGCCTGGCGGACCGGCAGAGCCGGCTCCGCGGGCGTTGCTTGATGGGCACTTCGCTTCGCCTGTGCGTTAGTGCGCGGCGCATGAGGTTCGGGCTTGAACTGGCCGCGTCAATCCGTTCATTTCTGGCGAACGAAATTTCTGCGTCTGGCTATCGTGTGGGAACACGCTTCACATGGAGCCACCGCATGAATGCCTTGTCCCAAGCCTTCGATCTGTTGTCAGCCCCGACCCTCGCGGCGGGCCGGCCCGTGCCGCTGATCGACGACCTCAAGACGCTGGGCCGCTTTCGCAGCAAGATGGCCGAACAGGCCCTGCCGGTGAATGTGGCACGCATGATGTTTGACCGGCCTTATGCCTTCGACCGCATCGCCCTCGGCCACAGCAGCTCCGACGATGTCCTGCAGCGCCTGGCCTTGCAGCTGTTTGCGCAATACGCCAAGAGCGAAGACGTCGAGCACTGAGCCCGCTTTCCGATTGACCCCTCGAAGGGCAGCCGCTGGCAGCCTTTTTTGTTGGTACCTTCGCTACCATCCCACCCATCGGCCAACACCCGGGGAGCGCAGCATGAAGTGGGAAGGCAATCGCGAAAGCGACAACGTGGAAGACGCGCGCGGCAGCGGCGGTGGCGGTGGCGGGGGTTTTCGCCTCGGCGGTGGGCGTGGCATCGGCCTTGGCAGCATCGCGATCGCTCTCGTGGCCGGCTGGGCCTTCGGCATCAACCCGCTGACCGTGCTGGGCTTGCTGAGTGGTGACGGCGGCATGGCGCCGCAGTCGCAGCAGGCCCCCGCCCAGCGCCCGCCGGCCGACGACAAGCTGGCCCAATTTGTCTCGGTGGTGCTGGCCGACACCGAAGACGTCTGGCGTGAGCAATTTAAAAAAATGGGCAGCACCTACAGTGAGCCCAAGCTGCGCCTCTTTCGCGGCAGCGAACCCACCGCCTGCGGGCGTGGCGAAGCGGCGATGGGGCCGTTTTATTGCCCCGGCGACCAGAAGGTCTACATCGACCTCACGTTCTACGAAACCATGCGCAACCGCATGGGCGCGCCGGGCGACTTTGCCCAGGCCTACGTGATCGCCCATGAGGTGGGCCACCATGTGCAAAACCTGCTGGGCATCAGCGGCAAGGTCGACAGCATGCGCGGCAAGGTCAGCGAAGCGCAGCAAAACGCGCTCAGCGTGAGGCTGGAGTTGCAGGCCGACTGTTTTGCAGGCGTGTGGGCCCACCACGCGCAGAACGCGCGGCAGATCCTCGAACAGGGCGACCTCGAAGAAGCGCTCAACGCCGCCTCGCAAATCGGTGACGACACGCTGCAGCGCAAGTCACGCGGCACGGTGCAGCCCGAGACTTTCACCCACGGCAGCAGCGCGCAGCGCGTGACCTGGTTCAAGAAGGGCATCCAGACCGGCAGCGTGGCGCAGTGCAACACCTTCGAGGCACGCCAACTCTAGGCGAACACGACCTCAGCGCGCCAGGTAGCCCCCGTCGACCGCGTAGTACGCACCGGTCACGAACGAAGCGCGCGGCGAGCTGAGCCACAGCACCAGCTCGGCCACTTCTTCGGGTCGACCGAGTCGGCCGATCGGGTGCTGTGCCACCAGCATCTGCTCGGTCGGTGCGTCGCTCTCCAGCGCCGCGATCATCGGCGTGTGGATGAAGGCCGGCCCGACCACGTTGACTCGCACGCCCTGCGCGCTGTATTCGAGCGCTGCGGCCTTGGTCAGCCCGACCACGCCGTGTTTGGCGGCGGTGTAGGCCGGTGCGTTGGCAAACGCGACCTGGCCAAGGATGGAGGCGACGTTGACGATGGCACCACCGCCGTCTTTCAGCATCTGCGTGATTTGGTGCTTCATGCCGTAGAACACGCCGGAGAGGTTGACGTCGATCACCCGCTGCCAACCTTCGATCGGGTAGTCGGCCGTGGGGCCCATGTCGCCGCCGATGCCGGCGTTGTTGCAGGCGATGTCGAGCCGGCCGAAGGCCTTCACGGCACGCTCGACCAGCGCACGGGCGTCGTCGGGCTTGGCCACATCGGCGCGGGCGAATGTCGCCTGGCCGCCCGCCTCGCGCACCAGGCGCACGGTTTCTTCTCCGCCGGCGCTGTCGATGTCAGACACCAGCACCCGCGCACCTTCTTGTGCGTAGAGCAGGGCGATGGCGCGGCCAATGCCCGAGCCGGCACCGGTGACGAGGGCTACTTTGCCCTGAAGCATGTTGTCTCGCGCCATGGCAAGCCCCAATGAGTCAAAAGTGGATCAGAGCACCATACGGGTGTTGGGGCCTTGTCGTGCGTCAAGTGCCGTGCTGCGCGCGATCAGCGCGACAACGACTCCAGCCAGTCGCAGCGCAGCCGCCCGCGGCGGTGCAGTGATTGGCGCAAGGCCACGTAAAGCGTGGGCGCCAGGAACAGCACGGCGCAGGCCACCGCCACCTCGGGCCACCACAGGAGCAGGGCTGCGGGTTCGCCCATCCAGCCGACCATCCAGGCGGTCAGCACGCTGTCCCAGGTGTGGTATTCGAGCGGGCTCTCGTGCTTGTGAGACACGTGCCAGAGCTTGACGGCATGGAGCTGTTGCAGGGTCATGGCGCACTCCGTTTGAGTGGGGCACACCAACAAGACTAGGGCCGAAAACCGCGCCTGAAAACCCCCAAGATGGCGCTCAGCCGAGCGTTGCCAACTGGCGCGCGAGCGACTTGTCGTTGAACAGCCACTGCCCCGGCAGCAGCCGCAGGCCCTTGTCACTGGGCCACGCCAGTGCCGGCACACCGTGCACGCCGATCGACTGCATCACGCGCCTGGCCCGCTCCAGGCGCTTTTCGGTGGCGCGCGCGAGCTGGGGGTCGTCCAGGCGGGCGGCCCAGCCCTCAGGCGTTTCACCCAGCGAAGCGGACAGCGCCTGGGTGATCACCTCGCGGTCGCAGATGTCGCGCCCGGCGACAAAACGCTCGCGCTGCAAGGCGTGCAAGGCATCGAGCTCACGCAGCACGTTCCATTGCGACACCGCCGTCAGCGCCTGCGTGGCCGGCCCACTGTCGAACGGCATCTCGGGGTTGCCCAGCACCTTGCGGCGGTAGACGTCGCTGAAGCGCTGGCCGCTCATGGCGGCGATGCGGGTGTCGGTCTCTTCGATGTGGCGGGCCATCTCGGCGTCGATGCGCC
Source organism: Rhizobacter sp. (assembly GCF_031412075.1). Classification (GTDB taxonomy): domain Bacteria; phylum Pseudomonadota; class Gammaproteobacteria; order Burkholderiales; family Burkholderiaceae_C; genus Rhizobacter. The sequence goes on along the minus strand of NZ_JANOCG010000091.1, from coordinate 4,025 downwards.
GCGTGGGGTCACCGCCAAACAGGCCGCTGGGTACCGGCTCGACGATGCAGCCGCCCAGGTCGGCCAGCCCGTGGATGGCCGGCATGGCGCCGTAACACCAGCCGCACAGGGGGTCATAGAGGTAGATCAGATGGTCGATCGCCATCCAGTCAGTATGCGACAGTGAAACGCTTCTTCAAGTGTCGCGGCGTTTCGATCTCATCGACGACGCGCACCGAGATGCTTTTGATCTTTGTGGCAGCGTCGGGCACGCTGGTTTAGCCCAGCTTGTCATAGACGTGCAAGATCCATGACACCTCATCGACCCGCCTGCCCGCCCAGAGGCAGGTGCACGGCATCGGGCTTGTGCCGGCCTGGGTGTTGCACGAAGAGCACCAGCCCAGACAGCAGCCGTGCAATGGACAGGCTCACCGCACCTCGGCGTCGATGCGACAGCATGGCGGGTCAAAACCCGGCTTCGGCCTCGGGTGTCTTGTAGAGCGAATAACCCGCGCTGAGTCGGTAGACCTTGGAGTCGAACTCGCTGGCCAGCGAGGCCGAGGCGTTGTAGGTGGTGTCGTCGAACACCACGTCGCCGGAGAGCGGCCAGGCCGAGCGTGTTTCAAAGTCGATGAAGGTGCCGGCGGCGCCGGTCTGCGGGTGGTCGACCTGGGCCCGCGAGTCGACGCTCGGGTGATACGCGCCCAGTTGCACCCAGTAGCGCTGGTTGAGCTTGCCGCTCTTCGTCTCTTGCGCGAGGGCCGGCGCCGCAGCGGCCGTGAACCCCGACAGAACACACCGGGTGAAAGTTTTCATCGTCGCTCCGTGTTGACGGGCGAGGGTGTCTCAGCGCGGCAGCAGGATAGCCTTGTTCACATTGCGGATGTCGGTGTGCCCGCAAAAAGCCATGGTCACATCGAGCTCCTTGGCGATGATCTCCAGGCACTTCGTGACACCGGCTTCACCCATCGCACCCAGGCCATAGAGAAACGCGCGGCCGATCATCGTGCCCTTGGCGCCGAGGGCCACGGCCTTCAGCACGTCTTGGCCGGAGCGGATGCCGCCGTCCATCCAGACCTCGATGCGCGAGCCCACTTCAGAGGCGATGTAGGGCAAGGCCGCGATGGACGACGGCGCGCCATCGAGCTGGCGCCCACCGTGGTTGGAGACGATCAGCGCATCGGCGCCACTGTCGGCGGCGAGGCGTGCGTCTTCCACGTCCATGATGCCCTTGAGGATCAGCTTGCCACCCCAGCGCTTCTTGATCCACTCGACGTCGTTCCAGTTGAGCTGAGGGTCGAACTGCTCGCGCGTCCAGGCGCCGAGCGAGGTCATGTCGCTCACGCCCTTGGCGTGGCCGATCAGGTTGCCGAAGCCGTGGCGGCGTGTGCCGGCCATGCCGAGGCACCAGCGCGGCTTCATCATCAGGTTGAGGATGTTGGCGAGCGTGGGCTTGGGCGGCGCGGTGAGGCCGTTCTTGATGTCTTTGTGGCGCTGGCCGAGCACCTGCAAGTCGAGCGTGAGCACCAGGGCCGAGCAGCCGGCGGCGCGGGCGCGGTCCATCAGGCGCTCCATGAAATCGCGGTCTCGCATCCAGTAGAGCTGGAACCAGAACGGCGCCTTGGTGCTCGCCGCAATGTCTTCGATCGAGCAGATGCTCATGGTCGAGAGCGTGAACGGCACGCCGAATTTTTCCGCCGCGCGGGCGGCCAGGATCTCGCCGTCGGCATGCTGCATTCCGGTAAGGCCCGTGGGTGCGAGCGCGACGGGCATCGCGGCGTCGATCCCGATCATCTTCGAGGCGAGGCTGCGTCCTTCCATGTTCACCGCGACCCGCTGGCGGAACTCGATCGTGCGGAAGTCGCTTTCGTTCGCGCGATAGGTGCTCTCCGTCCAGGAGCCGGCATCGGCGTAGTCGTAGAACATGCGCGGCACCCGCTTTTCCGCCAGCTGGCGCAAGTCCTCGATACAGTTGATCAGCGACATCGAACGCTCCACGTGAGTCCATCGGCCAAGGCCAGCAGAATACCCCCGCCGCAGGGAGTCGGTGGAATAGAATCGCGCCATGCCACCTTACGCGCCGCTGATGCTGGGCCCCGTCCCGGTCGATTTCATCCTGTTCGCATTGACGCTCCTCGGGGTGGCGCTGTTCCATCGCTGGACGCTGCAAGTAGCGCTCACCGGCCTGGCCGTGATCCTCATCTACAAGTTCGCCTTCACCGGGTTCAAGACCGGCCCCGGGCTCGAAGGCTTCATCGGGCACATGGCCCACGAGTGGGTGATCCTCGCCAACCTGCTGCTGCTGTTGCTGGGATTCGCGCTGCTGTCGAAGCATTTCGAGGAGAGCCACGTGCCGCTGGAGCTGCCGCGGATCCTCCCGGACGACTGGAAGGGCGGCTTCGTGCTGCTCTGGATTGTCTTCGTGCTCTCCGCGTTCCTCGACAACATCGCCGCTGCGATCATCGGCGGCACCATGGCGCACGCCGTCTTCCGCGGCAAGGTCCACATCGGCTACCTCGCGGCGATCGTCGCGGCATCGAACGGGGGAGGCTCGGGCAGCGTAGTCGGCGACACGACCACCACCATGATGTGGATCGACGGGGTGAACCCCCTCGACGTCCTCGATGCCTACGTCGCCGCCGTAGTCGCGACGGCATTCCTGGGCTATTTCGCCGCGAAACAACAGCAGGCCTACTCGCCAATCGTCAAGGACATGCCCGTCGGGACGCGCGTCGACGGGGTGCGCCTGGGTATCGTGGCGACGATCCTGATATCGGCGATCGCCGCCAACGTGGTCGCCAACCTGCATTTCAACCAGGTGCTCGACCACTTTCCGGTGATCGGCGTGGCGGTATGGGTGGCGATCCTCGCGACCGCGCCGATCCGGCGGCCCGCGTGGTCGCTGATGCCCGAGACGCTCAAGGGAACGATCTTCCTGCTCTCGCTCGTGATGTCCGCGTCCCTCATGCCGGTGGACCACCTGCCGACCCCGTCGTGGCGGACCACGTTTGGCTTCGGCTTCCTCTCGGCGGTGTTCGACAACATTCCGCTGACCGCGCTGGCGCTGAAGCAGGGCGGCTACGACTGGGGCATGCTCGCTTATGCCGTGGGATTCGGCGGCTCGATGATCTGGTTCGGCTCGAGCGCGGGCGTCGCCCTGTCCAACGCCTACCCGGAGGCGAGGAACGTGGGGCTGTGGCTGAAGCATGGCTGGCATGTGGCGGTGGGCTACGTGCTGGGTTTCCTGGTGTTCCTGGCGGTGGTTGGATGGAACCCGCAGGAAAAGCGTGAGCGCGGCGGGGCACGCCCGGCCGTAGTGCAGCCCGCGCGGTGAGGGGGCGCGGTACGGTGTATCGTCCGTTCATACCGGCAACAACCCATTGAGCGCGTTTCGGTATGAAGTCGCTATTGCCTTTGGCAGGGCCCAAGACTAGGATTCTCTCAATCGGCGGCGCCTTTTCCCGGCGTAGCCTTCGATAGCGTCTTCAAAAGCGCGGACAACACCCCACGAGGAGAAAACCATGCAAGACGATACGAGCCCCGTCGCCCCCAAGGCGCCGACGAATACCCGACGCAAGTTCCTGGCCGGCGCCGCCGGTGCGGGCGCGCTCGCCTTCCCGATGATCGCCAAAGGCCAGGCCGCTACCGGTCCTACCTCGATGCGCTGGCAGTCCACCTGGCCCGCCAAGGACATCTTCCACGAGTACGCCAACGACTTCGCCAAGAAGGTCAACGACATGACCGGCGGCGAGCTCAAGATCGATGTGCTGCCCGCCGGCGCGGTGGTGCCTGCCTTCGGCCTGCTCGAAGCGGTCTCGAAGGGAACTCTCGACGGCGGCCACGGCGTGCTGGTCTACCACTACGGCAAGCAGAACGCGCTCGCCCTGTGGGGCTCGGGCCCGGCCTTCGGCATGGACGCCAATATGCTGCTCGCCTGGCACAAATACGGCGGCGGCAAGGACCTGCTGAACAAGCTCTATGCCTCGATCGGCGCGAACGTGGTGTCGTATCCCTACGGCCCGATGCCGACGCAGCCCCTGGGCTGG
>NZ_JANOCG010000090.1:0-6829 GCF_031412075.1 Rhizobacter sp. | reverse complement strand
ACAAGCGTGCTCATACAGGGTGCGAGGGTAGCGGAAATGTAAGTGCACGACCGTACAAACCTACCCGAATCAACGGCTTGCAGCGTGTTCTTGTAGTGTTTGTTGCAACGAGGCGCAGCATGGTTTCAGCGCCCGCGGTCATTGGAATTGATGCGCTCGCTGCTCAGAACGGTGATGACCCGTTGGCTGCGTTGCACCAGCGAGCGTTGTTCCAGCACACGGTCTGTCAGGCGCAGGCGCCCGCGCACCTCGAAAAAGCGCGAGTTGAAGCTCACCCCCGCCAGCTCTTCTGCCGTCATGCCGGTGAGCTGCGCCTGGATTTCTTGTTCATTCTTGAAGGGCGTGCGCTGGCGGTATTGCACCAGCCGTTCGGCATCGCCCACGTTGAGCTTGGGGATGGCCGAGGCGATCACCTCGCGTGAGGCTGTGTTGATGTTGACCGTTGTGCGCTCGGGCAGCAGCACGATGTGCGGCTCCAGCCGCAGCAGGGCCTGCGGGTCCACCCCCAGCCAAGTCAACTGCGCGATGCGCTTGGGAGGCAGTGGCGGGTTGGTGTTGGCGCCCGGGCTGCCCGGTGGGGTGTAGGCCTCCTTGAAACCGTTGGCCAGCGTGTCGGCCACGTTGACGGAGACGTTCACGTTCTCGCACAGGCGGCGCAGGATGGCCACATCGGGCACCGAGAGTTCGTTTTTGCCTTCCACCATCAGGTTGCGCAGGTTGAAGCGCGACTGCGCGTCGGTGATGCTGCCCGAGAGGAAAGCGTCGGGCGCGTCGTCGGTGTTGTCTTTGTCGGCGGCAAGAAAGGTCGACAGGCGTGCCTCGGCCAGGGGCACCGCCCAGGGCTCGCCGAGGTGGTCAACCGGCGCGGTGTTCGGGCGGGCATCTTCTTTCAGGATCAGCCCGGCCCAATCGAGCGCGCCAGACAGGATCCAGGCCGACTGCGAGCGCGAGCGTTCGGCGGTTTCAACCTGCACGGCGCGCCACTGCTGCCAGATCATCGACACCGCCAGTGTGGCCACGAGCGTCACGATGATCATGGCCAGCAAGATGGCTGCGCCGCGTTGGTGTCGGGGCGATTTCATTGCGGGCCCAAGGCGATCTGGCGCGTGACGCTGCCGTTGAAACCGCTGCCTTCACCGAAGCTCAGCACCACCCGCACGGCCTTCAGCGGGTCGTTGTCGCCCTGCGGGCCCACGCGGGCGGGAGCAGATGCGGAGCCGGCCGAGGGGTCGGTGCCGGCGCTCGACTGGCAGTTGCTCCAGCCGTTGCCGCGGAAGCAGTAGGCCTGCCATTCGGTGATGCCGGTGAGGGTGCGCAACTGGCCAGGTTCGTTGCCGAGGAACTGCTGGCTGCTCATCCACTGGTCTTGCAGGGCCCGTGCGGTGGTCACTGCCGGGCCGGCCCAGCGCAGCCAGGTGCCGCCGCGTAAAGACCACACCACCAGCTGCAGGCCATCGGGCGTGCGGCGTGTGAGGCGCAGCGACAAGCCGTCAAAGCTCGGCAGTGTTTGGGGCAGGGCGCCGCTGTCTTGCGCGGATTCGAGGTCTTGCTGGAACTGGGCCAGCACGGTGTTGACGCGCAGCAGCTGCTCGAGCCGACCCTGGCTCGCCTCGCGCGTGCGCACGATGCCATCGACCCCCTGCCAGGCCATCGCCGCGAGGATGGCCATGATCATCATCGCGACCAGCACCTCGACCAGCGTGAAGCCGCGTTGCGGGGAGTGAACAGACGCGCGCATGTTCAGCGGCCCAGCACCGTCGACAGGGTCAGCACGGGGCGCCCATCTTCATTGAAGATCTGCGCATCGGCACGCAGGAAGTTGGGGTTCGGGGTGCGGCGCGAGACCAGCTTGCCCTGGTACGACACACCAAACTGCTCACAGGTGAACTCGATCTCGGTGGGCACCTGGAAAAACTTGGTCAGCTTGAGCTCGGTCAACTCGTTCTCGGCGCACCACTGGGCCGAAGTGACCTCGAGGATGCGCTGTGCGTTGTCCGACAGCGCCCCCGCCGCTTTCATGCCCGCACCCAGCGTGACGGCGACGATGGCCAGCGCCACCATCACCTCGATCAGCGTGAAGCCCGTGAAGCGGCGTGTTCGACGGTGGGTCATGGTGGGGTGGGATTCTCGGTGTCGACCACGAAGAACGGCCCCAGGCCGTCGGTGCCGACGGCAAGGCGCTGGTCTTCGAGTCGCAGCACGATGCGCTGCGGCGCGATCAGCGGCTCGGGCCCCAGCACCACGGCGCGTGCACCGACGATCTCGGCCGACACACCGGTGCCGAGCCATTGGCCCGGGAAGTCGCTGGTGTTGGTGACGCCGACAAACTCAAAACCGGGATCGCCGGCGTCGACCGAGCGGGGCTCCCAGCGCACCGCCATGCCCGAGGCGCGCGATTCGGCGCGTGCCGATTCGAGCAAGGCCACCAGGCGGGCGGCTTCGTTCTCGAGCTGGGTGCCAGCGGGGTCACGAAGCGCCAGGCTCATCAGGCCGGAGGCGATGGCAATCAGGCTCACTACCACCATCAGTTCGATCAGGGTGAAACCCCTGACCGCGTGGTGGCTGCGGCGCTTATTGCCAGGAGCCGACTTCAGCGTCTTTGCCTTCGCCGCCCACCTGGCCGTCGGCACCAAAGCTGTACACATCGATCTCGCCTTTCACGCCGGGGTTGGCGTACTGGTACGGCCGGCCCCAGGGATCGTTCTGGAGCTTGGGCACATAAGGCTTCCAGTTGGGGGGAATGATGCCCGTGGTGGGTTTGGTCACCAGTGCTTGCAGGCCTTGCTCGCCGGAGGGATAGCGTTGGTTGTCGAGCCGGTACAGCTTGAGCGCTTGCATGATGTTGTTGACGTCGGTGCGCGCGGCGGTCACGCGGGCATCGTCGGCGCGGTCGAGCACGTTCGGGGCGATCAGCGCGGCCAACACCCCGATGATCACCAGCACCACCATCAGTTCGATAAGGGTGAAGCCACGGCTGCGGCGAGTGGCGTGAAGCTTGATCAAAGGGTTCATGACTTGCACGGGTGGCTGGACATTGAGGCGTTGAATCATAATCGTCCGATGATTGCTCGACCGTCAGCTTTCGTGATTTGGGCCTTTGTGGCCATCGCCACCGTTTTCTGGGGCATGCGCTTGTTCGTGCGCGCCGACCCGGTCCCGTCCAATGCGGTGGTGGCGAGCGATGCGGTGCAACTGCGCGGTGACCTGTCGGGCCTGCTCGGCGCGGAGCCTGTCGCCGCTGTGGCGGCTGCGCCCCAGATGAGCAGCCGTTTCCGCTTGCTCGGCGTGATGGCTGCCAAGGCCGGAGCCGATGGCTCGACGCCGGGTGTGGCCCTGATCTCGATCGACGGCAAACCGGCACGGGCCTTCACGGCGGGTGCTCGCGTCGAAGACCAGCTGGTGCTGCAAAACGTCAGCCTGCGCAGTGCATCGATCGGCGCGGCCCAGGGCGGTTCGTCGTTCGTGCTGGAGATCCCGGCGCTGCCTGCACCTGCCACCGGGGCCTTGCCCAGGTTGGCCATCGAGCCAGCTTCACCGCCGCCTGTGCAAGCGCCGATGCAAGCGCCTGCGGTGGTTCAGCGGCCGGCTGGCGTGGCCAACCCAGCCTCCGGAGCGCCGCCTCCGCGCCCGGCCAAGATCAACCCCGCCACCTCGCGCTGAGCAAGGCCTCAGCTAGGCCGCCGACCCTGCGTCGGGTGAGGCCATGTCGGCGGGTTGAGACGGGCCAGCGTCTTCGCCTTCTGCCACTTCGGTGAGCAGCGCGGCCGCACTCTGCACCAGGGGGAAGGCCAGCGTGGCGCCGGTGCCGTCGGTGCTCTCCATGCCCAGCTCCAGCAGGGCCAGCGTCTTGAACAGGCCGAGCGTGGTCGACAGGCCCGGGTGGCCGTGGCTGCGGCAGAACACGCAGTAGTCGGTGACGGTGGGGGCGATGCGCGCCGCGACCATCAGCGCCGCGCAGGCTGGCATGCCGTCGATCATGACGAGACGGCGTTTGCTGGAGGCCACCAGCAACACGCCCACCATCATCGCGATCTCGAAACCACCGCAGGCAGCGAGCACCTCGACCGGGTCGCTCAGCTCGCGATGGCGTGCCTGTGCGGCTTGCAACACCATCATCACGCGCGTGCCGTCTTCGGGTGTCATGGTGGGCGAGAGCACCAGGTTCTGGATGGGTTCGCCCGACAGGGCCGCCAACACCAGTGCTGCACTTTCATGCGAGCCCACACCGATGCCGGCGCAGGCGACCAGGTTGCCCACCATCGAGTCGGCGATCTCCATGCCGGCGCGGATGGCGGCGTGCGCCTGGTCCAGCGTCATCGCCATGTTGACCCGCGCATTGCGAGAGCCATGGGCGATCTTGCGGGCCATCAGGCGAGGGTGGGGCGCCACGGTTTCTGCCACGCCGCAATCGACCACGCTGAGCTCCATGCCCTGGATGCGTGCAAACACCGACACCGGCAGCTGCGAGGTGAGCAGGCTTTGCACCAGGCGGGCGGTGGTTGGCTGGCCGGGGGCGGCGACGCCGTCGACCGCCAAGCCGTGGTCAGCCGCGAAGAGGGCAATTTGCGGCGCCATGAAGCGCGGTTTGAGCGAGTTCTGCACCAGACCGAGGCGGACGGCCAACGGCTCCAGTTCGCCGAGCTTGCCCGTCGTTTCACTTCGCCGCTTGAGCTTGTCGCGCAAAGCCCGCTCGAGCAGTGGGTTGGAGGTGGGGGCAATGAGTGATCGGCTGACAGGCATGGGGTGTCGGGAGATCAGGTCTGAAGGGCAACGCGCAGCTTAGCGCGCGATTGTGCGGCCCCGGCCATCAGCGTAGAAACAGTTGGTAGGCCGGGTTGTCGGTTTCGTCGATCCAGGGGTAGGTCAGACCGGTGAGGAAATCTTTGAACGCCTTCTTGTCGCCTCGTGGCACCTGGATGCCCACCAGGATGCGGCCGTAGTCGGCACCCTGGTTGCGGTAGTGGAAGAGGCTGATGTTCCAGCCTGGGTGCATGCTTGAGAGGAACTGCATCAGTGCGCCGGGCCGCTCTGGAAAGACAAAGCGATAAAGCCGTTCGTCGCGCGCGAGTTCGCTGCGCCCGCCCACCATGTGGCGCAGGTGCTGCTTGGCCAGTTCATCGTGGGTGAGATCGACGGTGGCAAAACCGTGTTTGGCGAAGCTGCGGGTGAGCTTCGCGGACTCACCGCCGTTGCTCGTGGCCAGGCCGACGAAGACATGCGCCTTCTTTTCGTCGGAGATGCGGTAGTTGAACTCGGTGACGCTGCGCGGGCCGATCAGTTCGCAAAAGCGCTTGAAGCTGCCGCGCTCTTCGGGGATGGTGACGGCAAAGACCGCCTCACGCTCTTCACCCACCTCGGCCCGCTCGGCAACGAAGCGCAGGCGGTCGAAGTTCATGTTGGCGCCGCAGGTGATGGCCACCAGCGTCTGACCCTTGAGCTTGTGTTTTTCGGCGTACTGCTTGATGGCGGCCACACCCATCGCGCCCGAGGGCTCGAGGATGCTGCGCGTGTCCTGGAACACGTCCTTGATGGCAGCGCACACCGCATCGGTGTCGACCACCACATAGTCGTCCACCAACGCGCGAGTGAGGCGAAACGTTTCTTCGCCCACCAGCTTGACGGCGGTGCCATCGGCAAACAGGCCGACATTGTTGAGCTGCACGCGTTTGCCGGCCTTGACCGAGCGCAGCATGGCGTCGGAGTCGGTGGTCTGCACGCCGATGACCTTGATCTCGGGGCGCACCGACTTGATATAAGCCGCCACGCCCGAGATCAGCCCGCCGCCTCCGATGGCCACGAACACGGCGTCGATCGGTGCCTGGTGCTGGCGCAGGATTTCAACAGCGATGGTGCCCTGGCCAGCGATGACCTCGGGGTCGTCAAACGGGTGCACGAAGGTGAGGCCATGTTGGCGTTCGAGTTCGAGCGCATGCACATACGCATCGGAATAACTTTCGCCGAACAACACCACCTCGCCGCCCAGCGCGCGCACCGCATCCACCTTCAGCTTGGGCGTGGTGACCGGCATCACGATCATGGCCTTGCAGCCCAGGCGGTGCGCACCGAGGGCCACGCCTTGGGCGTGGTTGCCAGCCGAGGCGCAGATCACACCGCGCTTGAGCTGGGCGGCACTCAGCCCCGACATCTTGTTGTAGGCCCCGCGCAGCTTGAAGCTGAACACCGGCTGGGTGTCTTCGCGCTTGAGCCAGACCTGGTTGCCGACGCGCTTGGACAGGTTCTTGGCCAGTTCCAGCGGCGATTCGATGGCGACGTCATAGACGCGCGCCGTCAGGATCTTTTGCAAGTAGCTCGCGAGCCCAAGTTCGTCACCCGGTGCCTTGGCACGGCGAGGCTTGGCGGGGCGAACGGGGCCGGTCATGGCGTCTCCTGCGGTGGTGGCTTTGGGGCGCCGGATCATACGGCGGGGCATTTGGCCCAGAAAAAAACCCAAGGCATTGCTGCCTTGGGTTGAATCCACCAATAGAGGAGGTGGAGGAGACAAACGGTCGGCGCGGAGCAGGTAAAACTCAATCAACGCCAATGCCAACAGTGTAAGCGGGCTCATGTTGCGCCGCAATAAATTTCCCGCCTACGCAAACACGAAACATCGACTTTTTAGGGGGAAGCACAATCCCCGTTTTGGTGATTACTTCAGCAGTCGGAGCTTTTGATGGAATGCACGATCAAGTGGGTGGCGGCGAGTGGCATGGCTTTCATGGCCGAAACCGGCAGCGGCCATGTGCTGATGATGGACGGTGCACCCGACGGCGGTGGCCGCAATCTCGCGCCACGCCCCATGGAAACCGTGCTGGCCGGCACGGGCGCTTGC
>NZ_JANOCG010000089.1:0-8490 GCF_031412075.1 Rhizobacter sp. | reverse complement strand
GTGCATGGCCGCGAGGCCGAGCCGCAGCGCCTGGAGCTGCGAGGCCTGCCCAAAGGTTGGAAGGTCGCAACCGCCTTGCCCGCGATCAAGGCCCAGACCTTCGAGGCGGCCGACTACGACGAGCTGGTCGACCACCCGGTGGAAATGGGCACGTTCTGGCGCGGCGAGTTCAAGGCCGCCGGTGTGCCGCATGAGTTCGTGGTGGCCGGTGCCTTGCCCGACTTCGACGGCGAGCGCCTGCTGGCCGACGCCCGCCGCATCTGCGAGGCCGAGATCGGCTTCTGGCACGGCAAGAAAAAAACCTTCTTCAAACGTTACGTCTTCATGCTCAACGTGGTCGAAGACGGCTACGGCGGCCTGGAGCACCGTGCGAGCACCGCGCTCATCGCCTCGCGTCGCGACCTGCCACAACGCGGCAAGACCGATGCGAAGGATTTGAGCGACGGCTACGTCACCTTGCTCGGGCTGATCAGCCACGAGTACTTCCACACCTGGAACGTGAAGCGCCTGCGCCCGGCCGAGTTCACACGCTTCGACTACACCCAGGAGAACTACACCGAGCTGTTGTGGTTCTTCGAAGGGTTCACGTCTTACTACGACGACCTGCTTCTGCTGCGCGCCGGCTTGATCGACGAAGCGCGCTACCTGAAGCTGCTGGCCAAGACACTCACCGGCGTGCTGGGCCTGCCCGGCCGCAAGGTGCAAAGCGTGGCTCAGGCGAGCTTCGATGCGTGGGTCAAGTACTACCGAGGCGACGAGAACACACCCAACGCCACCATCAGCTACTACACCAAGGGATCGCTGGTCGCGCTCGCGCTCGACCTCACCTTGCGCCACGAAGGCCAGGGCTCGCTCGACGACGTGATGCGCCTGCTGTGGGAGCGCAGCGAGGGCGGGCCGATCAGCGAGGCCGACATTGCCGCTGCGCTGGCCGAGGTGGGCGGCCGGTCTTACGCCAAGGAACTCCGGCAGTGGGTGCACGGCACCGACGACCTGCCGTGGCAAAGCCTGCTCGCCAAGGCCGGCGTGGCCTGGAACCAGCAGCCGCCCAGCGTGGCGCAGCGCCTGGGGCTGCGTGCGTCGGAAAGCGCGCTCACCGGCATCAAGGTCAGCAACGTGTTGCGGGGTGGCGCGGCTGAAGCGGCAGGGGTGTCGGCCGGGGACGAGCTGATCGCCGTCGACGGTTGGCGCATTCGCCGGCTCGACGAGCTCACCCGTTTGATGACGGCCAAACAGCCAGCGCAGTTGATGCTGTCGCGCGACCAGCGCATGCAGACACTCGCCATCGAGCTGCCGCCCGAGCCCACCAGTGGCGCGGTGTCGCTCACGCTCGCGCCGGCCGACAAGACGCCCCAGGCTGCGTTTGCGCTGCGCCGGGCATGGCTGCCCAGCTGAACCCCGCGAGCCCGCGCCGCGTTCTGGCGGGCGTGGGCCTGGCGTTGGGGGTGATGGGGGTTCACTTCGGGGTGGCCGATGCGCTGGTGCGTCATGCCAGGCTACTCTCCGAGGCGCAGGCCATGCCGGCGCGCATGGAGGTGGTCTACGTGCGTGAGATGACGCTCGCCACACCACCATTGCGTTTGGCAGCCGCGCCCGCGCCGGTGAAGCGCCGGCCCGTGGTCCAGCCAGTGATGTCGGCGGCATCGGCACCACCAACTGCTGAGCCGGCCATCGCGCAAGCACTGCCACCTCCCGAGCCTGTGCCGCCCGAAGTCTTGGCCGCCGCAGCACCCGATGCTGCTGCGTCTGCTGCCGACACGGCGCCACCCTTCGAGTGGCCCGTCTCCACGCGCATGCGCTACGTGTTGAGCGGCCACTTTCGCGGCGAGGTGCACGGCGACGCGCAGGTCGAGTGGGTGCGCGCGGGCAGCCGCTACCAGGTGCACCTGGATGTGTCGGTGGGCCTGCTCGCGTCGCGCCGCATGAGCAGCGACGGCGACATCACGCCCGAAGGCCTGGCCCCACGCCGCTACGACCAGGAGACCAAGCTCGCATTCAGCGATGCCCAGCGCACCAGCGTGCGCTTCGAGGCCGAGCAGGTGTGGCTGGCCAACGGGCAGGTGATTCCGCGTTGGCAGGGGGTGCAAGACACGGTGAGCCAGTTTGTGCAGCTGGCCTGGATGTTCGACTCGCAGCCTGGCCGTTTGCGGGTGGGCCAGGTGGTCGAGATACCGCTGGCCATGCCGCGCCGGGTGTCGATCTGGGTCTATGACGTGGTCGAAGAAGAACTGCTTTCCACGCCCTTTGGCGAGGTGCAGGCCTTTCACCTGAAGCCACGCCGCGAGCCACGTGCGGGCGGCGACATGGTGGTCGACATCTGGATCGCGCCCCAGTTGCGCCATCTGCCGGTACGCTTTCGCATTCGCCCCGACCCCGAGGCTTACTTCGACCTGATGCTGGACCGCCGCCCCGAGCTGGCGGCCCCCGACACAACAAGGAACCCCCCATGACCTATGAATGCATCCTCACCGAACTGCGCGGCTCGGGCCCACGCAAGACCGGCCTGATCACGCTGCACCGCCCCAAGCAGCTCAACGCGCTGAACGACACGCTGATGGACGAGCTGGGGGCCGCGCTCCAGGCCTATGACACCGACGACGGCGTGGGCTGCATCGTCATCACCGGCAGCGAGAAAGCCTTTGCCGCCGGTGCCGACATCAGCGCGATGGCGGGTTGGGGCTACATGGACGTCTACAAGTCCGACTACATCACGCGCAACTGGGAGACCATCCGCTCCATTCGCAAGCCGGTGATCGCGGCGGTGGCCGGCTTCGCGCTCGGCGGCGGCTGCGAGCTGGCGATGATGTGCGACTTCGCCATCGCGGCCGATACGGCGCGCTTCGGTCAACCCGAGATCAAGCTCGGCATCATCCCCGGTGCCGGTGGCACGCAGCGCCTGCCGCGCGCTGTCGGCAAGGCCAAGGCCATGGACATGGTGCTCACCGGCCGCATGATGGACGCGGCCGAGGCCGAACGTGCCGGCCTCGTGTCGCGCGTGGTGCCGGCCGCCGAGTTGATGGACGTGGTGTTGGCCGCCGCACAAACCATCTGCGACTTCAGCGGCCCGAGCGTGATGATGGCCAAGGAAAGCGTGAACCGCGCCTACGAGTCACCGCTCTCCGAAGGGGTGCTGTTCGAGCGGCGCTTGTTCCACTCGCTGTTTGCGACTGAGGATCAGAAGGAAGGCATGGACGCGTTTGTGCACAAGCGCAAGCCGATATTCAAGCAGCGGTAGCTTGCTGGCCTTTTTTTTGGACGCAAAGGGCGCAAAGGAGGCGCAAAGATCGCAAAGGAATACAAAAGGGTTCTTCTCTTCTTTTTTCTTTTCGCCCTTCGCGTCCTGTTGGCGATCTTTGCGTCCCAAAAAGACCTCTCGCCAAACTCAGTAGCTACGCCCACCCTTGAATTGCGCCTTGGTCGTGCGGCCTCGCGCGGTGGCCTTCTCGATCGCCGCAAACGAGCGCGCTGCATGGGCGTGGCAGATCGCCAGGCCCAGCGCATCGGCGGCGTCCTTGCCCGGCACGCCTGGCAGCTTCAGCAGGCGCTTGACCATCTCTTGCACCTGCTCCTTGGTCGCATGCCCCGCGCCGACGATGGCCTTCTTCATCTGCAAGGCGGTGTACTCGGCCACGTCGATGTCGCTCGACACCAGCCCGGTGATGGCCGCGCCACGCGCCTGGCCCAGCAAGAGCGTGCTCTGCGGGTTGACGTTGACGAACACGATTTCGACCGAGGCACACTGCGGCTGGTAACGCGCGACCACTTCGCGCACGCCATCAAAGATCACCTTCAATCGCAAGGGCAGCTGGCCACTGTCGACCGCATCGGTCTTGATGGTGCCGCTGGCCACGTAGTGCAGCTCGCTGCCCTCGACGTCGATCACGCCGAAGCCGGTGGTGCGCAAGGCGGGGTCGATGCCGAGGATTCTCATGTCAAGCCTCGGCGCCGAGCCGCCTCAAGCGAGGCTTGCGCCCCTTGGGGGCAGGAGCGATCAGCGACTGGGGGGCGGTCATCATGCGCCGAAATACCAGCGAACGGAGTGGAAGAACACCGGGGCGGCAAAACAAAGAGGCGCTACTCGATCGAGTAGTCCCACCGCACCGGTCACCGACGCCCGCCCACCCCAATGCCGAACGCCCGCATCGCGCTTCAAGGCCTGCATCACCAGCGCCCCCAGCGTGCCGCAGCCCGAGGCGACGAACCCGATCAACAGGGCCTGCGGTGGCTTGAAGGGTGTCACCCAGTACAGCAACCCGCCCACCACACCGCCCGCGAGCGCGCCGATGGCCCAGGCCCGCCACGAGAAGGTGCGGCTGATCTGGCGTGCCACCGGGCGGCGGCGCATGCGCCGCCCGGCCGCCTGTTGCACGATCTGCGCGGTGGCCACCACCATCACCAGATAAAGCACGAGGAAGGCGCCACGGTCCTGGTAGTCCTGAAACTCCAGCAACAAGATCGCTGGTGCGTGGCTCATGCCGTACACGCAGACCATCACGCCCCATTGGATCTTGGCCGTGCGCTCCAGAAAGCGTGTCGGGTCGTTGCCCAGCGCGGCCAGGAAGGGCAGCGCCGCAAACGCATACACCGGGATGAAAACCGAGAACAGGTCGAAGTACTGCCCACCCGCCAGCATGTACTGCAGCGGCGTCACCACGAAAAAGGCGGCCAGCAGCGCGCGGTGGTCACCCCGCCGCGTGTGGGTGAGGGTGATGAACTCGCGCAGCGCAAGGAATGACACCACCGCGAACAGCAGGGTCGCGACAAAAGCGCCCGAGACCCACGACACCCAGAACAGCACCGTGCCGATCCACATCGCACGCAGGTCGTGCAGCATCGCGTCGTAGGCCGCCTGTTTGTCGCTGGGCATGTCGCGCAGCGAGCGTGTGAAGGCCACCGCCGTGGCGATGGCCAGCAGGCCGAAGATGATCACGAACAGCAGGCCGATCTGCTGCGAGACGGTGAGTTGGCGGAGCGCTCCCATCACACGGCTCCCGTGGCGTGTGTCGTCGTCATGCCGCCACCTTGCTCAGCGCGATGACTTCGTCGCGTGCGCGCGCCAGGAACTCGCGCTTGTCTTCACCGGGTTTCAGATGCATCGGTGCGCCGAAGGTGACCGAACACAGAATCGGCACCGGCACCACTTCGCCCTTGGGCATGACCCGGTGTACGTTGTCGATCCAGGTCGGGATCAGCTGCACTTCGGGGAACTGCTCGGCCAGGTGGTACAGCCCGGCCTTGAAGGCCTGCGGGTCGCCTTTGTTGCCGCGTGTGCCCTCGGGAAAGATGACGAGCGAGTCCCCGTTGCGCAGCGCTTCGGCCAGAGGCTCGAGCGGGTCTTCGTCTTCGGTTCCAGGATGGGAACCGTCCTTCGTCCGGGTGCGGCTCACGTAGACGGCGTTGAACACCTCACGCGTGATCCAGTGTTTGAACGGCGAGGCCGTCCAGTAGTCGCGCGCGGCGATGGGCCGTGTTTGGGCGCGCAGGTCGCGCGGCAGCGCGGCCCAGATCAGCACCCAGTCGAAATGGCTCTGGTGGTTGGCAAAGTAGATGCGCTGCTCGGCCTTGGGCGGGCTGCCATACCAATGGCCTTGTGCGCCCGTGATCAGGCGCGCCAGAAAGGCCAGCAGCAGGCCTGCCGCTTCAGGGCGCGTCATGCGTGAATCACCGTTCGGGCTGAGCCTGTCGAAGCCTGCGCGTGATCAATGGCGGAAGTGCCGCACGCCGGTCAGCACCATCGCGATGCCGTGTTCATTGGCGGCGCCGATGACCTCTTCGTCGCGCATGCTGCCCCCGGGGTGGATCACGCTGGTCGCCCCGGCTTTCACCAGCTCGTCCAGCGTGTCGCGGAACGGGAAGAACGCATCGCTCGCCACGGCCGAACCCTTCAGCGACAGACCCGCCGCCTCGGCCTTGATGCCGGCGATGCGTGCCGAATCGAGCCGGCTCATCTGGCCCGCACCGACACCCAGCGTCATGCCGCCGGCGCAGAACACGATGGCGTTGCTCTTCACGTACTTGCCCACCGTCCAGGCGAACAGCATGTCTTGCAGCTGTTGCGGTGTGGGCTGGGCCTTGGTGACGACCTTGAGGTCGGACAGCTTCAGCTCGTGGTTGTCAGCGCTCTGGATCAGGAGGCCCGAGCCGATGCGCTTCACGTCTTGGGCATTGCGGCCCTGCTCCCACGCCGTGGCGCCGCCCGTGGGCAATGCGATCTGCAGCACGCGCACATTCTTCTTGGCCGCGAAGATCGCCAGTGCCTCAGGTGAGAAGGCCGGTGCGATCAGCACTTCCATGAACTGCTTGGACACCTGCTCGGCGGTGGCTGCATCGACTTCGGTGTTGAAGGCGATGATGCCGCCGAAGGCCGAGGTCGGGTCGGTCTTGAAGGCCTTGGCATAGGCCTCGCCCGCGTTGGCGCCGAGCGCCACACCGCAGGGGTTGGCGTGTTTGACGATCACGCAGGCCGGGGTGTTGAATGACTTCACACACTCCCAGGCCGCATCGGCGTCGGCGATGTTGTTGTACGAGAGCTCCTTGCCTTGCAGCTGCTTGCCGGTGACGAGCGAGCCGGGCGCGGGGAACAGGTCGCGGTAGTAAGCCGCGGTCTGGTGCGGGTTCTCGCCGTAGCGCAGGTCTTGCAGCTTGACGAAGCGGCCGTTGCTTTGCGCTGGGTAGTCGCTTCGGAAGCCATCGGCTTGCAGCGACGAGAGGTAGTCGCTGATGGCGGCGTCGTAGTTCGAGATGCGGTTGAAGGCGGCTACTGACAGCGCGAACTTGGTTTCCTTGCTCACGCTCTGGCTGGCCTTCAGCTCCGCGAGCACCTGCGCGTACTGCGACGCGTCGGTCAGCACCGCCACGTCTTTCCAGTTCTTGGCCGCAGAGCGCACCATGGCCGGGCCGCCGATGTCGATGTTCTCGATGGCGTCTTCGAGCGTGCAGCCGGGCTTGGCGACGGTGGCCTCGAACGGGTAGAGGTTCACGCACAAGATGTCGATGGTCGAGATCTGGTGCTGCTGGATGGCTGCCATGTGCTCGGGCAGGTCGCGGCGCGCCAACAGGCCGCCGTGGATGGTGGGGTGCAGCGTCTTCACGCGGCCGTCGAGCATCTCGGGAAAGCCGGTGTGGTCGGCCACCTCGGTGACGGGCAGGCCCGCATCGGCCAGCAACTTGGCGGTGCCGCCGGTGGAGAGCAGCTTCACGCCGAGCGCGTGCAACTCGCGCGCAAATTCGAGCACGCCGGTTTTGTCGGAGACGGAGATCAGGGCTTGCATGAGAACCTTTTACTTGACGAGCTTGTGGTCGAGCAGCTTGCGCCGCAGCGTGTTGCGGTTGATGCCCAGCCATTCGGCGGCGCGGCTCTGGTTGTTGTCGGCGTGTTTCATCACCACGTCGAGCAGCGGCTTCTCGACGACCTTCAAGATCATTTCGTACATCGCCGTGGGCTCCACGCCGCGCAGGTCCTTGAAATACGCTTCGAGACTGTCCCTCACGCATTCTTCAATGTGTTTCTTGCTCATGCTTCTTGTTCGATGAGAGTTATTTCGGTGGCTGCGTGGCGGGTGGCCGGCAGTCGGTGATGGGTGTCGGCCAGTTGGTCGAACCAGTCGGTCACGGCCCGCACCTGGGTGTCGCAGGTGTCGAGGGTGTTCATGAAGGCGCGAAAACTCTCGCCGCCGGGCAGGGCGCGCACGGCCCAGCCGATGTGTTTGCGCGCGGTGCGCACGCCGGCAAATTCACCATACAGACCGTAGTGCTCGTGCAGGTGTTCGAGCAGCCATCGTTTGGCCTGCAGCACTTCGGGCGCGGGCAGGTGCTCGCCGGTTTCGAGGAAGTGGGCAATCTCCCGAAAGATCCACGGCCGGCCCAGCGCGGCGCGGCCGATCATGATGGCGTCGGCCCCGGTCGCAGCGAGCACGTCACGCGCTTTTTCGGGGCTGTCGATGTCGCCATTGGCCACCACGGGGATGCGCAGCGCGGCCTTCACTGCGGCGATCGTCTCGTATTCGGCCTGGCCGGTGTAACCCTGCTCGCGTGTGCGGCCGTGCACCGTGACCATCGCCACGCCGGCGGCTTCAGCGGCGCGCGCCATGCGCACCGCGTTGCGCTCGGCCTGGCACCAGCCGGTGCGCATCTTCAGCGTGACCGGCACATTGCGCGGCGCACAGGCAGCGACCACGGCTTCGATGATGGCGGTGGCGAGCGGCTCGTCTTGCATCAAAGCTGATCCCGCCCATTGGGTGCATACCTTCTTGGCCGGGCAGCCCATGTTGATGTCGATGATCTGCGCGCCGCGGTCGATGTTGTAGGCGGCCGCTTCGGCCATCATGGCCGGCTCGGTGCCCGCGATCTGCACCGCGATGGGTGCGACCTCGCCCTCATGGTTGGCGCGGCGCGAGGTCTTGAGCGTGTCCCACAGGTCGCGGCGCGAAGTCACCATCTCGCTGACCGCATAACCGGCGCCGAGCTTTTTGCAGAGCTGGCGAAACGGCC
>NZ_JANOCG010000088.1:0-7353 GCF_031412075.1 Rhizobacter sp. | reverse complement strand
ACTACTTCCCGCGTTTGAAGACACGCCGCAGCTCGCAGGCGGCCTACACCTCGGGCGGGGAGCAGCAGATGTGCGCCATTGGCCGCGCGCTGATGGCCAACCCGAAGATGGTGCTGCTCGACGAGCCCTCGATGGGCCTCGCGCCGCAGATCGTGCAAGAGGTGTTCGAGATCGTCAAAGACCTCAACACGCGCGAGCGCGTGACCTTCTTGCTGGCCGAGCAGAACACCAGCATGGCGCTGCGTTATGCCGACTACGGCTACATCCTGGAGAACGGACGCATCGTGATGGATGGTGCGGCCTCGGCCTTGGCCGACAACGAAGACGTGAAAGAGTTCTACCTTGGGACCGGAGGATCAAGAGACGGCGGCGGCGACCGCAAGAGCTTCCGCGACGTCAAGAGCTACAAACGACGCAAGAGGTGGTTGGCATGAGTGAAGACTTCTTCGCCCTTCCCGCGTTCAAGCCCGACGAAGCGCTGGTCACCTTGAAGCGCCAGTTGCGTGATCTCAAGCCACTCGCTGAGCGCGGCACCGGCTTCGAGATCGGCGGCAAACGTGTGGTCGATCTCGCTGCCGACGCGTCGACCATCACGGCCCGCCTGGCCAAGCGCCCCGCCACGTCGCCCGAGTGGCAGACGTTCACGCTGAAGAACAGTGCCGACGTGCGCAAGTGCGTCGATGAAGTGAAGAAGCGCCTGACGCGCTGGCAACAGGACGCCGAGTGATGAACGAACACTACGACGCACTCGAAACCCGCACGCCTGCCGAGCGCGAACAGGCCCTGATGGCGGCACTGCCACTGCAAGTGGCGCATGCGCAGGCGCGCACCACTGCCTTCGCACACAGCCTGCAAAGTGTGGCGGCCCACACGGTCACCAGCCGCGCCGCGCTCGCTCGCCTGCCCGTGATCCGCAAACACGAGCTGATGGAACGCCAGCACGCCGAGCGCGACTCCGATGTGTTTGGCGGCTTCTCGGCCCTCGGTTGGGGTGCTGCGAAGAGCGTCTTCCAGTCGCCCGGCCGGCTCTACGAACCCGAAGGCGCGGCCCCCGACTACTGGCGTGTGGCGCGCGCGCTGTTTGCCGCCGGCTTTCGCGCGGGCGACCTGGCGCACAACGGCTTCAGCTACCACTTCACACCCGCCGGCTCGATGATGCAGACCGGCGCGCAGGCCCTGGGCTGCACCGTCTTCCCCGGTGGCACCGGCCAGACCGAGCTGCAGGTGCAGGCCATCGCCGACCTGAAACCGGCGGGCTACATGGGCACGCCGAGTTTTCTGAAGCTCATCGTCGAAAAGGCGGCCGAGATGGGCACGCCGATCCCGTCGCTGCGCAAGGCGGCGGTCGGCGCCGAGGCCTTCCCGCCGAGCCTGCGCGACTGGCTGGCCGAACGTGGCATCACCGCCTACCAGTTCTATGGCACCGCCGACCTGGGCACCGTGGCCTACGAAACCTCGGCGCGCCAGGGCCTGGTGCTCGATGAAAGCGTGATCGTCGAGATCGTGCGCCCCGGCACCGGCGACCCGGTGCCCGAAGGCGAAGTGGGCGAGCTGGTGGTCACCACGCTCAACCCCGACTACCCCTTGATCCGCTTTGGCACCGGCGATCTGTCGGCCGTGCTGGCCGGCACCTGCCCGAGCGGGCGCACCAACACCCGCATCAAAGGCTGGATGGGCCGCGCCGACCAGACGGCCAAGGTGCGTGGCCTCTTCGTGCACCCGAGCCAGGTGGCCGAGGTGGTGAAGCGCTTTCCCGAAGTGAGCAAGGCCCGCTTGGTGATCTGCGGTGAAATGGCCAACGACCGCATGACGCTGAAGGTGGAAACCACCGCCGCGCCAGATCACTTGAGCGCACGATTGGCCGACGCCATCCGCGACATCACCAAGCTGCGCGGCGAGGTCGAGCTGTGCGCCCCGGGCAGCCTGCCCAACGACGGCAAGGTGATCGACGACACACGCCGATTCGAGTAAACCCGCGCGGCCGATTACGTAGTTTCCGCCATGGCGGGGGGGTTTGCCGTCCTTAGCATTCCTTCATTCGCTCACCCCGCCTGAAGGACACATGGCCATGATGAAAAACCTGCTCGCCTCTGCGCTCGCCCTGCTGGCCACCAGCGCCTTCGCCGAGTACCCCGAAAAAGCCGTCACGATCGTGATCCCCTTCGCTGCGGGCGGCCCCACCGACAAGGTCGGGCGCGACTTCGCCGAAGCCGTGCGCAAGCCCTTGGGCGGCCAGCCCGTGGTGATCGACAACGTGGCCGGAGCCGGCGGCACGCTGGGGGCTTCGAAGGTGGCCCGCGCCACACCCGATGGCTACACCCTGCTCATCACCCACATCGGCATGGCGACTGCGCCGGCGCTGTATCGCAACCTGCAGTTCAAGCCGCTCGAAGATTTCGAGTACCTGGGCCTCATCAACGAAGTGCCGATGACGCTGATCAGCCGCCCCACGCTGGCCGCCAACAACTACGCTGAGCTGGCGACCTGGATCCAGGCCAACAAGGGCAAGGTCAACATCGCCAACGCTGGCCTGGGCTCGGCCTCGCACATGTGCGGCATGCTGCTGCAAAGCACGCTCAAGGCCGACATGACACCGGTGCCCTACAAGGGCACGGCGCCGGCGATGAACGACCTGCTGGGCGGGCAAGTCGACATCATGTGCGACCAGACCACCAACACCACCGGCCAGATCGAAGCCAAGAAGGTCAAGGCCTTCGCCGTGACCACGCCGAAGCGCCTCAACATCCCCGCGCTGGCCGCGCTGCCCACGCTCGACGAGGCCGGCCTCAAGGGCTTCAACGTGACCATCTGGCACGCGCTTTACGCTCCCAAGGGCACGCCGAAGGCGGTGCTCGACAAGATCAACGCGGCGCTGAAGGTCGCGCTCAAGGACGGCACCTTCATCAAGAACGAAGAGTCGCTGGGCGCGGTGGTCACGGCCGATGCGCGGGTCAACCCGGTGGATCACAAGAAGTTCGTCGAAGCCGAAATCAACCGCTGGACGCCGCTCATCAAGGCCAACGGCCAATACGCCGACTGAGCGCGGCCCGCGCCTGAACAGATCTCCTCAGTGGAACTTCTTTGGCCGCCTTCGGGCGGCCATTTTTATGCGCGCAGCGTGAGCGTGAGCGTGAACGTGATGGTCAGCGGCTGTCCATGCGCTTGAGCTCGTCACCCAGGAACCTGGCGGCCGGCACCGCGCGCCCATCGGCGTGGCGAATCAGATAGACCTCGCCGCTGGTGCTCGACCTGGACGCGATCTGCTCGATGAACTGCTGGGCCGTGTTCACGTGCTCGCCCATCTTCTCGAACTTGCGACGCAAGAACTTGGCAGCGTCTTTGGGCGAGTAGCTGCTGCCGTTGCGCACGAAGCGGATGTCTTTCTGCGCCTCGACAAACTCGATCAAGCGCTCGATGCGCGCCCGCTCGGCCGGGGTCGGTGCAGCCCGTACAGTGGCTGCGAGCGATGCGCCCCAGATCAGCCAGGCGCGGCGGCGCATGTGCATCACCCCAAGGTGACGCGGGCGAACTTGCGCTTGCCCACTTGCACGACGTAGGTACCGGCGGCAAGCTTGAGACCCTTGTCGCTGACCACACTGCCGTCAACCCGCACGCCATTGCCTTCGATCAGGCGCGTGGCCTCACTGCCGGACGGCGCGAGACCGGCCTGCTTGAGCAAGGCGGCAATGCCCAGCGGCGCGCCGCTGAGCGAGACCTCGTCGATCTCGTCGGGCACACCGCCCTTGGCGCGGTGGTTGAAGTCGGCCTCGGCCGCCTCGGCCGCCGCCGCGCTGTGGAAGCGGGTGGTGACCTCCTTGGCGAGCTGCACCTTGGCGTCTTTCGGGTTGCGACCCCCCTCGATCTCGGCCTTGAGCCTGGCAATCTCGGCCTCGGGGCGAAAGCTCAGCAGGTTGAAGTACTTCCACATCAGCACGTCGCTGATGGAGAGCAGCTTGGCAAACATGTCGTTGGCCGCTTCGGTGACGGCGATGTAGTTGCCCTTGCTCTTGGACATCTTCTCCACGCCGTCCAGCCCTTCGAGCAGCGGCATGGTCAGGATGCACTGCGGTTCCTGGCCGTATTCGCTTTGTAAAGCCCGGCCCACCAGGAGGTTGAACTTCTGATCCGTGCCGCCAAGTTCGAGGTCACTCTTGAGCGCGACCGAGTCATACCCTTGCATCAACGGATACAGAAACTCGTGCACGCTGATCGGCGTACCTGCCTTGAATCGGTCGTGGAAGTCGTTGCGCTCCATCATGCGGGCCACGGTGTAGCGAGACGCGAGCTGGATCATGCCGCGCGCACCCAGCGGGTCACTCCATTCGGAGTTGTAGCGGATCTCGGTCTTGCTGGGGTCGAGCACCAGACTCGCCTGCTTGTAGTAGGTCTGGGCGTTGGCTTCGATCTGCTCGCGGGTGAGCGGCGGCCGAGTGGTGTTGCGGCCGGAAGGGTCACCAATCATCGAGGTGAAGTCACCGATCAGAAAGATCACCGTGTGACCCAGGTCCTGCAGCTGGCGCATCTTGTTCAGCACCACGGTGTGGCCGAGGTGGATGTCGGGCGCCGTCGGGTCCAGGCCGAGCTTGATGCGCAATGGCACGCCCGTTGCTTCTGACTTGGCCAGCTTGGCCACCCAATCGGCCTGCGGCAACAGTTCGTCGCAGCCCCGTAAAGAGACCGCCAAGGCCTCACGAACCTTGTCGGTGATGGGGTGCTGAGGTGCTAGTGACATTGGGGGAAACCGAAGCTGAGGGGTATCCGGGGTATTGAAGAATTAGCGGTCGTTATACTGCCGCGCACCCGACGGAACACCCCGAAAAAGGGGCTCGCCAAGCGTCCGCGATTCTAGTGGACGCCCCGTGGGCAGCAAGACCAACCAGAGCGCAGCACCCGATGCCGCGCTTGCAGCCAGGGCCTCATGGCCCACGACCAAATTGAGTACGTTGGAATCGCTTGAAATCGCCGCCACTTCGGCCGGCTCCCGCATCACCCAATTCGTTGGCCGGCACCCGCGCACGATCACCTCCGTGCTGGTCGCGGGCTTGATGGGGTTTGGTGTCACCGCCTTCGGTATCGCTCCGTTGGTCCCCGACGCCGCCGACCTGCCACGGCGCTTGGTGACGGAATTCGTCACTCCTGAAGACATCCCGTCGCAGCTCGAAGCCCTGGCCCTGCACTCGCTGGAGCTGTATCGCAGCGATTTGACCCGCAGCGCCGACACCGCTGACAGCCTGCTGGCCCGCTTGAACGTGGCCGATGCAGCAGCCGCCGCTTTCCTGCGCAGCGACAAGACCGCACGCAAGCTGCTCGAAGGCCGCGCTGGCAAGATGGTGCAGGTGCGCACGGCCGAATCGGGCGCGCTCGAAGAGCTGGTGGCGCGTTACCCGGCCGAAAGCTCAGAACAGTTCGGCACGCACTTCTCGCGACTGCGCATCACGCGTGTCAACGGCGAGCTGCAGGCCAAGGTCGAAGTGGCCCCGCTCGAAAGCCAGGTCAAGCTGGCCAGCGGCACCATCCGCAGCTCGCTGTTTGCAGCGACCGATGAGTCGCGCATTCCCGACCCGATCGCGACCCAGATGGCCGAGGTGTTCTCGACCGACATCGACTTCCACCGCGAGCTGCGCCGTGGTGACACCTTCAGCGTGCTCTTCGAAGGGCTCACCGCCGACGGCGAACCCATCACCTGGAACCAGGCCGCCGGCCGTGTGCTCGCCGCCGAGTTCGTCAACAACGGCCGCAGCTACGCCGCCGTGTGGTTCCAGGAACCCAACAGCAAGGGTGGCTACTACGGCTTCAACGGCGAGAGCAAGCGCCGCTCGTTTCTGGCAAGCCCGATGGAGTTCTCGCGTGTGACCTCGGGCTTCTCGATGCGCATGCACCCCATCCACAAGGTCTGGCGCGCCCACCTGGGCGTGGACTACGGCGCTCCCACCGGCACCCCGGTGCGCAGCGTGGGCGACGGCGTGGTCGAGACCGCCGGCTGGCAAAACGGCTACGGCAACACCGTGCTGATTCGCCATGCCAACGACCGCACCACGCTTTACGGCCACCTGAGCCGCATCGATGTGCGCAAGGGCCAGCGCGTCGAGCAGGGCGCTCGGGTTGGAGCCGTCGGCGCCACCGGCTGGGCGACCGGGCCGCACCTGCACTTTGAAGTGCGCGTGAAGGGCCAGCACGAGAACCCGGCCCTCATCGCCAAGACCTCGGAAGCGGTGGTCTTGTCGGCGGCGGCGCAGGCGCAGTTTGCCGTGGTAGCCAAGCAGTTTCGCCAACAGCTCGAGTTGGCTGTTGCCAACCCGCAGCTTTACGCCGCCGGTCGCGCCGAGTAAGGCGGCGCGGGGCCCTGTGCCCATGCACAATTCGGCGATGGCTGAACTGTTTGCAGGTTTGATGTCGGGCACCTCGCTCGACGGTGTGGATGGCGTGCTGGCCGAGTTCTCGGCCACGGGCATCCCGAAAGTGGTGTCGCACGCCTACCGCGCCTTCCCCGAAGCGCTGCGCGACGAGCTGCTCGCGCTCAACAGCTCCGGCCCCGACGAACTGCACCGCTCGGCGCTGGCCGCCAGCACCCTGGCAGGCTTGTACGTCGAGGTGGTCGACGAGTTGCTCGTGTTGGCGAAAGTGCAGGCCAGCGCCGTGCGTGCTGTCGGCAGCCACGGGCAGACGGTGCGCCACCGCCCGACGCTCGGCTACACGTGGCAGATCAACAACCCGGCGGTGCTGGCCGAGCGCAGCGGCATCGCGGTGGTGGCCGACTTTCGCAGCCGCGACGTCGCGGCCGGCGGCCAAGGCGCGCCTCTGGTGGCGGCCTTCCATCGCGCGCTGTTCGGCTGCGCAGGCGAAACACGCGCAGTGCTCAACCTCGGCGGCATCAGCAACCTGACCGCCTTGCTCGCCGACGGTCAGACCACCGGCTTCGACTGCGGGCCGGCCAACGTGCTGATGGACCTCTGGAGCCTGCGCCACACCGGCCAACGCTTCGACGCCGATGGCACCTGGGCCGCCAGCGGCACGATCCAGCCACAGTTGCTCGATGTGTTGCTGGAAGAGCCCTATTTCACCGCCCCGCCTCCCAAGAGCACGGGTCGGGATCTGTTCAACGCCGACTGGCTGGCCGATCGGCTGCAACGCCACGGGGTGGCCTGCCGCAGCGAAGACGTGCAGGCCACGCTGTGCGAGTTGACCGCACTCACTTGGACCCGCGCCATCAAGGCTCATGCAGGTGATGCGAGCGAACTGCTGGTGTGTGGCGGCGGCGCGCTCAACAAGCACCTCATGCGTCGACTCGCGGTTCACCTGCCCGGCATACCAGTCCGGCTCACCGACGACCGCGGCTTACCCGCACAACACGTG
>NZ_JANOCG010000087.1:0-2229 GCF_031412075.1 Rhizobacter sp. | reverse complement strand
AGGCCGAGGGCCGCGAGATCCGCTTCACCGTCGACAGCGGCGTGTGGCGCGCCGGCGCACTGCCGCTGGAATGGTCGGCGCCGGAGTTCTCGCCCCACCTCACCGGGTGAGCCTGGGGCGTGACACCCACGCGACTGCCAGGGTCGCACCCAGGCGCTAGCCTCGCGCGTTCCCCAAACAACTCAGGAGACCGCGCCATGGACACCAGCCAACTCTTTTCGCTCAAAGGCCGCATCGCCCTCATCACCGGCGGTTCGCGTGGCATCGGCCGCATGATCGCGGAAGGTTTTCTGGCGCAAGGCGCGCGGGTCTACATCTCGGCACGCAAGGCCGACGCCTGCGACCAGACGGCCAAAGAGCTGTCGGCCATCGGCCCGTGTTTTTCGCTGCCGGCCGACGTGTCCAGCCTGGCCGGCGTGCAAGGCCTGGTCGATGCGTTCTCCAAGCGCGAGACGCAGCTCGACATCCTGGTCAACAACGCCGGTGCGGCCTGGGGTGCCGACTTCGACGAGTTCCCCGAGAGCGGCTGGGACAAGGTGGTCAACCTCAACATGAAGACGCCCTTCTTCCTGACGCAGGCGCTCAAGCCCCTGCTCGCCAAGGCCGGCGAGAAGCAGCCCGCCAAGGTGATCAACATCGCCTCGATCGATGGCATCGCCGTCAATCCGATGGAGACGTATTCCTACGCCGCCAGCAAGGCCGGCCTGATCCACCTCACCAAGCGCATGGCCACGCACCTGATCCAGCACAACATCGTCACCACTGCCATTGCCCCCGGCGCCTTTGCGTCGGAGATGAACCGCGCCGCGCGCGACCAGGCCGAAGCCGTGGCCGCACGCATCCCGGCCAAGCGCATCGGGGTCGATGAAGACATGGCCGGCGCGGCGATCTTCCTGGCCTCGCGGGCCGGTGATTACGTGGTCGGCAACACCTTGATCGTGGACGGCGGGGTGACGCTCGGTCGCTGAAGCGGTATGAGCATCTGCAAGCTGCTTTCCCTCAGTGGAAGCCCAGATTGCAGAAAAGCGGGTATGTTCCTAGGATGGTCGCCATGCGCCCGGTCTGCGCCCCGGTCGCTGGCCCCACAAGAGCAACAGGAGACACCGCATGGATTTCGGCTTCACCCCCAAGATGACCGAGTGGCAAACGCGCCTGATGGACTTCGTCACGCAACACGTCGTGCCCGCCGAGCCGCTGTTCCGCAAGGAAATGGAAACCAACCGCGCCCAGGGCAAGCAGTGGAACCCGACGCACGAGGTGATGGACGGCTTGAAGGCCAAGGCCAAGGCAGCCGGCCTGTGGAACCTGTTCCTGCCCGCGTCGCAACTCGGTGCCGGTTTGAGCAACGTCGAATACGCGCCCTTGTGCGAAATCATGGGCCGCTACCCGCTCACCAGCGAGTCGATGAACTGCTCGGCCCCCGACACCGGCAACATGGAGCTGCTGGAGCGCTACGGCACCGACGCGCACAAGGAGAAGTGGCTCAAGCCCCTCTTGGCCGGCGAGATCCGCTCCGGCTTTGCGATGACCGAGCCCGATGTGGCGTCGAGCGACGCCACCAACATCCAGTCGCGCATCGTGCGCGATGGCGACCACTACGTCATCAACGGCCGCAAGTGGTGGACGTCTGGCGCGCCCGACCCGCGCTGCAAGGTGCTGATCTTCATGGGCAAGACCGGCACGGTCGACGACCCGAGCCCGCACAAGCAGCAGTCGATGATCATCGTGCCGATGGACACGCCGGGCGTGAAGGTCGAGCGCTGGTTGTCGGTCTATGGCTACGACCACGCGCCGCACGGCCACGCCGAGATCAGCTTCACCAACGTGCGTGTGCCGGCCGACCATTTGCTGCTCGGCGAAGGCCGCGGCTTCGAGATCGCGCAAGGCCGCCTCGGACCGGGCCGCATCCACCACTGCATGCGCCTGATCGGCGGCGCCGAGCGTGCGCTGGAGCTGATGTGCAAACGCGCGCTCACGCGCAAACCCTTCGGCAAACTCTTGTCAGACCAAGGCGTGTGGCGCGAGCGCATTGCGCACTCGCGCATCCTCATCGACCAGGCTCGCCTGCTCACGATGAACGCCGCTTATGCGATGGACACCAAGGGCAACAAGGGTGCGCGCAACGAGATCGCCATGATCAAGGTGGCCGCACCGCAGATGGCCTGCCAGGTGATCGACTGGGCGATCCAGATCCACGGCGGCGCGGGTGTGTCGCAAGACACGCCGCTC
>NZ_JANOCG010000086.1:0-3052 GCF_031412075.1 Rhizobacter sp. | reverse complement strand
GAGAGGTGGCAGAGTGGTCGAATGTACCTGACTCGAAATCAGGCGAACCGCAAGGTTCCGAGGGTTCGAATCCCTCCCTCTCCTCCAGTCAAAAAGCCCGCCTCGTGCGGGCTTTTTCATGGCCCTGTCGACCGTTCGAATCGCGGAAGTCAGCGCTGGCGTGCCAGCCCTGTAGGAATTTTCCTGTTCTTCTGACAGGGGCCTGTTCGACGCGGGGAATCGTTTCTACGCTTGAGGCACTCAGTCGCATTTCGCGCTGTCCTCAACCGGAGTCATCATGCCCACCACCTCCTCGCAAGCCCGCAAAAAGCCCGCCAGCCCGCCTTCGAACACCACCCGTGCGCCCGATGCACTGAAGTTGCTGATGGACGACCACAAGGAAGTGAAAGCGCTGTTCCAGGCCTATGAAAAACTCGTCAAGGCGCAGGCCACCGATGAGAAGAAGCAGGCCATTGCGCAGCAGATCTGCACCGCGTTGACCGTGCACGCCACCATCGAAGAAGAGCTGTTGTACCCGGCCGCCTATGACGTGTTGAGCGAGGACGATCTGGTCGATGAGGCCACGGTCGAACACGCGAGCGCCAAGGATCTCATCGCCCAGATCGAAGGCATGGAACCCTCTGACGACCTCTACGACGCCAAGGTCAAGGTGCTCAGCGAATACATCGAGCACCACGTCAAGGAAGAAGAAAAAGAGATGTTCCCCAAGCTGCGCAAGACCGAGCTGGACCTGAAGGAACTGGGTGCCTCGATGAAGCTGCGCAAGACGGCGCTGCTGGCCGACGTCGAAGCTTCGCCCGTTCACTGACGGCCCAGGCGATGCCATGAAAACAGCCCCCCATCTGGCCCTGGGTCTGACCACCTGCGCCGCTCTGGTGGCGGGCTACGTCTTGGTCACGCAGGATCGTGCGTTGTTCGAACCCGGTCAGGCTCAGCCGCTCGTGTGGGGCGTGAGTCCGCAGGGAGCCATGCCTGCGCAAGACGTGGGATTCTCCTTGAGGCGGGCCCGGTCGAAGGAGGCGGCCGGTCATGCGCCGCCAGCAGCATCGCCGGCCACGAGGGCGGCGCGGCCGTGACACGCGCCTGCGCCCATCGAGGCTCAGGTGACCGGGGTTCGGATGCGCTCGGCAATGTCGTCGATCAACGCGTCCATCTCTTCGGGTTCGAAGGGTTTGAGCATCGCCCGGACATGCGGACCGAACATGCGCACCGAGTCGCCGAACTCGTAGCCTGAAAGCAGCACCACCCAGCGCTCGGGTTTGACGGCCAACAGCTTGCGAGCGAGGTCGGTACCCGACATGCCGGGCAGGCTGACGTCGGTGATGACGATGTCGAACTCCCGCTCCGCCAATACCTCCAGCGCCTCTTCGGCCGTGGCGCAGCTCATGACTTCGCGCTCTGGCCCCTCGAGCAGCATGCTGATGGTGGTGCGCAGGTCTTCGTTGTCTTCGACATAAAGAAGAGTGACAGCTGTCAAAGAGGGACTCCGGCGACAAAACAGCGAAAAGTCTACGCTGATACACGCGCTCACGGCGAACCGACTGCCCGCGACCGCCAGCGTTTTTCCAAACGCTGCGGTGGTTGCGACAGGGGCGGCTTCCGGCGGTGTAGGCGGATTCCTACAACAGGTATCGGAATCGTCCTTCAAAACGACGCGTGGCAAAAACCCTAGGCTTGAAAGGTCGCGAATGACAGGAGCAGGTCAGCCCCGTTGTCGGGGACTCGGCCGGAGGGTCTGCGGCCCATTCAGTCCAGTTATTTTCATCGTCGCGCCCGCAGGCGGCTTGCGCGCTTGTGTGGCATCACCACAAGGCTTAGCCCATGAAAGTCATCGAAAACGCAGCCGTCGCCGCCCCTGAGCGCGAAATGGCCACCTTGCTGGCCGCCTTGACACAGCTGCGCCGAGGCGACGCCAGCGTGCGGTTGCCGGCGCACTGGGAAGGCTTGCCGGGCAAGGTGGCCGATGTCTTCAACGACATGGTGGAGCAGAACGAAGCCCTGGCGGCCGAGCTGGGCCGGCTGCGGCAGGTGGTGGGCAAGGAAGGCAAGCTCAAGCAGCGTGCCTCGCTCAGCGAAACGCGTGGTTTCTGGGGCGCGTCCATCGACTCCATCAACGCGCTGATCGACGACCTCGTCCACCCGACCAGCGAAGTGGCGCGGGTGATCGGCGCCGTGGCGCAGGGCGACCTCTCCAAGAGCATGGCGCTCGAAGTCGAAGGCCGCGAGCTCGAAGGCGAGTTTTTGCGCACGGCCAAGACCATCAACAAGATGGTGGAGCAGCTGGGCAACTTCTCTGCCGAAGTGACCCGCGTGGCCCGCGAGGTGGGCACCGAAGGCAAGCTCGGCGGCCAGGCCAAGGTGAAGGGCGTGGCGGGCACCTGGAAAGACCTGACCGACTCGGTGAACTCGATGGCCGGCAACCTCACCGACCAGGTGCGCAACATCGCCGACGTGACCACCGCAGTGGCCAAGGGCGACCTCTCCAAGAAGATCGATGTGGACGTGAAAGGCGAGTTCCTCACGCTCAAGAACACCATCAACACCATGGTGGACCAGCTGCGTTCGTTTGCGTCTGAAGTGACACGCGTGGCGCGTGAGGTGGGCACCGAAGGCTCGCTCGGCGGCCAGGCCCGGGTGGAAGGTGTGTCGGGTACCTGGAAGGACTTGACCGATTCGGTCAACTCGATGGCTGGCAACTTGACGTCGCAGGTGCGCAACATCGCCGACGTGACCAAGGCGGTGGCGGCGGGCGACCTCTCCAAGAAGATCACGGTCGACGTGAAGGGCGAGATTCTGGAGCTGAAAAACACCGTCAACACCATGGTGGACCAGTTGCGAAGCTTTGCCGCCGAGGTGACGCGTGTGGCGCGCGAGGTGGGCACCGAAGGCAAGCTGGGCGGCCAGGCCGACGTGCAGGGTGTGGCCGGCACCTGGAAAGACCTGTTTTTGTCTGTTAACTCGATGTCCGTGAACTTGACATGTCAGTTGAGTATCTACGCCGAGGTGTCAATTGCGTTGTCGGCGGGTGACCTGTCCAAGAAGATCACGGTCG
>NZ_JANOCG010000085.1:0-18328 GCF_031412075.1 Rhizobacter sp. | reverse complement strand
CTGGCCGACGTCGTACCCACCCATTGGGGTCTCGGGTTCGCCGGCGTGCTGGCCTTGCTGGGCCTCACCTTCTCGCTGGTGTCCGACCGCGCCACAGCGCTCGCCGCCGTGGTGGCTGGCGCGGCCGCAGTGGCTGCGTTTGCTCTACCGTTCCGGCTGCACATCGTGGTGGCCATTGCGGCTGCGGTGTGTGTCGGTTTGATGATGGACGGTGGCGGTGACGCCGGCCGTCGCCTGCGCGCGGCGCTGGGTCGCACCAAGGCGCCGCCCGCTGACGCAGTGGTCGAGAGGGCCTCGGCATGAACGGCCTCGACGCCTTCATCACCATCGTCGGCCTGACGGTCATCACCATCGTCACGCGTGGCTTCTTCCTGATCTCCGAACGTGAGCTGGTCTTGCCCGACTGGATCAAGCGGGGCCTGCGCTACGCGCCGCTCGCTGCCTTGACGGCGGTGGTGGTGCCCGAGGTCGTGATGGTGCAAGGCCAGTTCCTCACCACTTGGCAAGACGCGCGGCTCTACGCCGCTGCCGTGGCGACCGCTTATTTCTTCTGGCGCGGCGGCATTCTGGGCACCATCGTCAGCGGCATGCTGGTGCTGATCCCCCTCAAGTTGGGCCTCGGCTGGTGAGATGGGCGGGGGCGCCCGTGGTGTCCAATGTCTGGGTCGGCCGGCCGTAACTCCCCTGTAATTCGGGTGGCGCGTCCGTCCCTAGAATCCCCACTCACTCTTCGCACACCATGAACGTTCTCCGTTTTGAAGACCTGGTCACCCGCGGCCTTGCCACTGGCCAACGCGTGTTCATCCGCGCCGACCTCAACGTGCCGCTCGACGACGCCGGCCACATCACCGAAGACACCCGCATCCGGGCTTCCATTCCGTGCATCGAGCTGGCGCTGAACGCCGGCGCGGCCGTGATGGTCACGTCGCACCTGGGCCGCCCGACCGAAGGCGAGTTCAAGCCCGAAGACTCGCTTGCCCCGGTGGCCAAGCGCATGGGCGAGCTGATGGGCCGCCAGATCCCGGTCATCGCCAACTGGGTCGACGGCGTGACCGTCGCGCCGGGCTCGCTGGTGATGCTGGAAAACTGCCGCGTCAACAAGGGCGAGAAGAAGAACAACGAAGAACTCGCGAAGAAGATGGCAGCCTTGTGCGACATCTTCGTGCACGACGCCTTCGGCACCGCGCACCGCGCCGAAGCCTCGACCTACGGCATTGCCCAGTTCGCCAAGGTGGCATGCGCTGGCCCGCTGCTGGCGGCCGAGATCGACGCCATCTCCAAGGCGCTGGCCAGCCCGAAGCGCCCGCTGGTCGCCATCGTGGCCGGCAGCAAGGTCAGCACCAAGTTGACCATTCTTCAGGCGCTGGCCAAGAACGTCGATCAGCTGATCGTCGGGGGTGGCATCGCCAACACCTTCCTGTTGGCCGCCGGCCTGCCCATCGGCAAGTCACTCGCCGAAGCGGATCTGGTGAACGAAGCCAAGTCGGTGATCGCAGCCATGAAAGCGCGCGGCGCGGCCGTGCCGATCCCGACCGACGTGGTCACGGCCAAAAAGTTTGCGGCCGACGCCCCGGCCACGGTGAAAGCCGCAGCCGACGTGACCGAAGACGACCTCATCCTCGACATCGGCCCGCAGACCTCGGCCGTGTTGGCCGACATGCTGAAGAAGGCCGGCACCATCGTTTGGAACGGCCCGGTCGGCGTATTCGAGTTCGATGCGTTTGCCCACGGCACCGAGACGCTGGCGCGGGCCATTGCCGACTCGAGCGCCTTCAGCATTGCCGGCGGTGGCGACACGCTCGCGGCCATTGCCAAATACGGCATCGAAAAAGACGTGGGCTACATCTCGACCGGCGGCGGCGCCTTTCTTGAAGTGCTGGAAGGCAAAACCCTGCCGGCCTTCGAGATCTTGCAAAAGCGCGCCCAAGGCTGAACCATCCCTCCCGACGCCACACAACAAGAACGGAACACCACCATGCCCCGCGCCACCAAGATCGTCGCCACCCTCGGCCCCGCGTCCAGTTCACCCGAGGTGCTGGCCCAGATGATCCGCGCGGGGGTCGACGTGGTGCGGCTCAACTTCTCACATGGCAAGGCGCAAGACCACATTGACCGTGCGCTGCTGGTGCGCGAGGTGGCCAAATCGGTGGGCAAAGAGGTGGCCATCATGGCCGACCTGCAAGGCCCGAAGATCCGCGTGGGCAAGTTCGAAGGTGGCAAGACCATCATCGAAGCCGGGCAGAAATTCATCCTCGACGGCGCCACCAAGGAGCTCGGCACCAACGAGCGCGTGGGCCTTGATTACAAGGAGCTGCCGCGCGACGTGCGCCCCGGCGACACCCTGCTGCTCAACGATGGCCTGCTGCGGCTGACGGTCGATGCGGTTAAGGGCGAAGAGGTGCACACCACGGTGGTGATCGGCGGTGAGTTGTCCAACAACAAGGGCATCAACAAGGCCGGCGGCGGCCTCACCGCGCCGGCACTCACCGCGAAGGACATGGATGACATCAAGACCGCGATGAGCTTCCAGTGCGAGTACCTGGCGGTGAGCTTCCCGAAAAACGCGACCGACATGGAAATGGCGCGCCAGCTCGCCAACGTGGCCGGCGAACCCTGGCGCCACAAGCCGGCGCTGATCGCCAAGATCGAGCGCAGCGAAGCCATTCCCGTGCTGGAGTCGATCATCAAGGCCAGCGACGGCATCATGGTGGCGCGTGGCGACTTGGCCGTGGAAGTGGGCAACGCGGCCGTGCCGGCGCTGCAAAAACGCATGATCAAGATGGCACGCGAACTCGACCGTGTGGTCATCACAGCCACCCAGATGATGGAGTCGATGATCGTCAACCCGGTGCCCACCCGCGCCGAGGTGAGCGACGTGGCCAATGCGGTGCTCGACGGCACCGACGCGGTGATGCTGAGCGCCGAAACCGCCGCCGGCAAGTACCCGGTGGAAACGGTCGAGATGATGGCCAGCATCTGCGTCGAAGCCGAAGCCGCCGAAGAGATCGCGCTCGACGCCACCTTCACCAACAAGAAGTTCGGCCGCATCGACCAGTCGATCGCGATGGGTGCGCTGTTCACCGCCTATCACCTGGGCTGCAAGGCCATCCTCGCGCTCACCGAGTCGGGTTCGACCGCGCTGTGGATGAGCCGCCACCGCATTCACGTGCCGATCTTCGGCCTCACCTCGCAGATCACCAGCCAGCGCCGCATGACGCTGTACCGCAACGTGAGCCCGCTGCTGATGCCCAACTTCAGTGACCGCGACGAAGCCTTGAAGCATGCCGAAACCCTGCTGGTGAGCAAGGGTGTGTTGAAGCCGGGCGACACCTACGCCATCACCTGCGGCGAGCCCATGGGCTACCCCGGCGGCACCAACATGCTGAAAGTCTGCCTGGTAGGTTAGCCCCCCAATCGCTATGCTCCTGCCCCCGAGGGGCGCCGCCTGGCGGCCCGGCAAAGCCGGTTCCGCGGGCGTGGCTTGATCTGTCGCTTGCCGGGCTCGCTCTTTTACCTGGGGTCGGATCATGGATTCAGCTCTCACGCTCGACGACATCCGCGCGGCCGCACAGCGGCTGCACGGCCACGTGGTCGAAACGCCGTGCCTGCGCTCGCGCACGTTGGGCGAGATCATCGGCTGCGAGGTGTTTCTCAAATTCGAGAACCTGCAGTTCACCTCCTCGTTCAAGGAGCGTGGCGCGCTCAACAAGATCGCCCAGCTGAGCGCAGAAGAGCGCTCACGCGGCGTGCTGGCCGTCTCGGCCGGCAACCATGCACAGGGGGTGGCTTATCACGCGCAACGCCTGGGGATTCCCGCCACCATCGTGATGCCACGTTTTGCGGCGCCGGTGAAGGTGGCCAACACGCGCGGCTTTGGCGCCGAGGTGGTGCTGCAAGGCGACACCTTCGACGACGCCCGTGCCTTCGGCCTGCAGCTGGCGCGCGACCGCAATCTCACGCTCATCCACCCCTTCGACGACCTTGATGTGGTGGCCGGGCAGGGCACGATCGGCCTGGAGATGCTGGCGCAGCAGCCCTCGATCGACACCCTGGTGGTGGCCATCGGTGGCGGTGGGCTCATTGGCGGCGTGGCCACCGCGGCCCGCGGGCTCCATCCGGGCATCGAGGTGATCGGTGTGCAGACCGAGCGCTTCCCTGCTGCCTGGAACGCGAGGCATGGGCAGAACCTGCCGGTTCAGCAAGCCACCATCGCAGACGGCATCGGCGTGAAAGCACCCGGCGCGCTGACGCAGCCGCTGATCGACCGCCATGTGAACGACGTGCTGCTGGTCGGTGAAGACGACATCGAGCAGGCCATCCTGATGCTGCTCGAGATCGAAAAGACCGTGGTCGAAGGTGCGGGCGCGGTGGGGCTCGCGGCCTTGATGAAACACCGTGCGCGTTTTGCCGGCCGCAAGGTGGGCTTGATCTTGTGCGGCGGCAACATCGAGCCGTTGGTGCTGGCCGAGATCATCGAGCGTGGCATGGTCAAGTCAGGCCGGCTGGCTCGCTTGAAGCTGGATGTGCGCGACGTGCCGGGCGCACTGGCCGACGTGGCCACCCTGCTCGGCAAGCTCGGCGCCAACATCGACGAGGTGCAGCACCAGCGGGCGTTCAGCTCGGTTTCGGTCGAGCGCGTTCAGATCGAGGTGGTGGTGCACACGCGGGGCGTGGCGCACATCGAAGAGATTCTTTCGGCGATGCGCGCAGCGGGATACCACGCCGAACGCATCGGCTGAAAAGGTTCAGCGGCCCGCTCGAACGCTCTCGATCATCGCCGCCACGGTGGGCGACATGTTCAAGGGCACCAGATCGACCTCGCCCAACTCGGGTGACATCACGCGGAACAACTCGTCGGCGAAGCTGTGGCCGATGTTCGTCACGCCGTCGAAGTCGATCTCGGCCCGGCGAAACGCGTTCAGACGCGCTGCCACACGCCGAGCCTGCGCGCGTGAATCCAACCCCGCCAGTGGCGAGGTCAACAAACGCAACGGCACCACGGTGCGCTCGAAGCCGAAACCCGTGCCGCTCACGCTGTGGGCGTGCAGCACCGACTCCAGGTTGCGGGTGGTGTCCAGTGCAATCGCGGCGTAGACCGAGGTGCCCTGGTGCTTGAGTGCACGACCCGGGCGCCAGCCGTTGCCTTCCCATTCGCGGTGCTGGAAAGCGGTGTCGTTGGCATGCAGGTCGAACACGTCGGCCAGGCGCGAGGTGAAGAACAGGCCTCGCCCGGCATGGCGGGCGGGTTGGCTGGTCAGCTTGCCTTTGCTCAGCTCCAGCATGGCCATGACCGGGTCGGCGAGCGAGAACGAACGCGAAAGCTGGTCGAATACCCCACAACCGTCGTCTGACACCAGGAGCTGCACGTGGCTCTGCGTCTGTCGCAGCGACACGGTCACGCTGGTGCCGCCGCTGTGGTCGATGGCGTTGTTGAGCAGCTCGCCAAACGTGTGCTGCGTCATGCGCTGCACCTGGGCCGGCAAGGCAAAGAAGGGGGCGAAGTCGCGCGACCAGGGCAGGTCTTCCTGCAGGTCGGCCAGCGGGTAGCGCTGAACCACCTGGCGCAACAGGCCGGGTCGGAACTGTGGGCGGCGTGGGCTGCCCTCGCGCTGCAGCCAGCCCAGCTGCGTGAGCCGCTGCAAGGCTTTCTGGATCGTGCCGCGGCTCATGCCGGTGGATTGCACCAGGTGGCTGGCCAGATCGTGCGGGTGTTGCACCGCCGCGGCGGTGATGCGCAACGTCAAAGCGTTCAGGTCGAGTCGTGCCATGGTGGGTGTTCCGTCTCCGTGCGGAGCTTCAGTGTCGGCCGCGGGAGCGGCTTCTGAAGTGAGAAAAGCGGCCGCTTTCCGGCCCATTTCCCGGCCGACTTCCCAGCCCAGCCACCACGATCCCCCAGAGGGCGGGGTCTGCCCCCCAGACGCGGGAGACATGGTTTCACGGCGGGTTTTCACGGGGGTGCGTCGCTACAATCGGGGCAGTTCCAGAGCGGTTACTAACCGACTCTTTCCGCCGAGTGCCTAGCTGCGTCGGCTGCTCAGTTTTCATCACTCCTCGGACCTGACCATGCCACTCGTTTCAATGCGCCAGCTGCTGGACCACGCCGCCGAACACGGTTATGGCATTCCGGCCTTCAACGTCAACAACCTGGAACAAGTGCAGGCCGTGATGCAGGCCGCCGACGAAACCGGCGCCCCGGTGATCCTGCAAGCCAGCGCCGGCGCCCGCAAGTACGCCGGCGAGCCCTTCATCAAGCACCTGATCCTCGCGGCAACCGAGCAGTACCCGCACATTGCGCTGGTGATGCACCAGGATCACGGCACCTCGCCCACCGTGTGCGAAGGCGCCATCAACCTGGGTTTCGGCTCGGTGATGATGGACGGCTCGCTGCGCGAAGACGGCAAGACGCCGGCCGACTTTGCCTACAACGTCGACGTGACCCGCCGTGTGGTCCAGATGGCGCACAAGGTCGGCGTGACGGTCGAGGGTGAACTCGGCTGCCTCGGCAACCTCGAAACCGGTGAGGCGGGTGAAGAAGACGGCATCGGCGCCGAAGGCAAGCTCGATCACAGCCAGATGCTCACCGACCCCGAGGAGGCCGCGGTGTTCGTGCGTGACACCCAGCTCGATGCATTGGCGATTGCCATTGGCACCAGCCATGGCGCCTACAAGTTCTCGCGCAAGCCCACGGGCGACATCCTTGCAATCTCACGCGTCAAAGAGATTCACAAGCGCATCCCCAACACCCACCTGGTGATGCACGGTTCGTCGTCGGTGCCTGCGGATCTGCTGGCCGTCATCAACCAGTACGGCGGCAAGATCAAAGAAACCTACGGCGTGCCGATCGAAGAGATCCAGGAAGCCATCAAATTCGGCGTGCGCAAGATCAACATCGACACCGACATCCGCCTCGCGATGACCGGCGCGGTGCGCAAGTTCCTGGCCGAGAACCCCGACAAGTTCGATGCGCGTGAATGGCTCAAGCCCGCTCGCGAAGCCGCCAAGGCCATCTGCAAGGCGCGCTACCTGCAGTTTGGCTGCGAAGGCCAGGGCGCCAAGATCAAGCCGCAGAGCCTGGTGCAGGTGGCTCAGCGTTACGCAAAGGGTGAGCTGGCACAAACCGTGGTCTGAGGATGACGACCCCACGTCGCTTCGCTCCTGCCCCCCGAGGGAGCGCAGCCCGGCTTCGGGCGGCCGGACGCCGGGCTGATTGACCACCATGACAGAACTACTCAACTCTTCCATCACTTCGCTGCCGCTGCTGGCGCGCGGCAAGGTGCGCGACAACTACGCGGTCGGCACCGACCGCATCCTGATGGTGGCGAGCGACCGGCTCAGCGCCTTCGACGTGATCATGGGCGAGCCCATTCCGGGTAAGGGCGCCTTGCTCACCGAGATGGCCTTGTTCTGGTTTGCGCACCTGCAAGGCATCGTGCCCAACCACCTCACCGGCGACGACCCCACATCGGTGGTGCAGCCGGCCGAGCGCGATCAGGTGCGCAGCCGCTCCATGCTGGTGAAGCGGCTCAAGCCCTTGCCGGTCGAGGCGGTGGTGCGGGGTTACCTCGCCGGCAGCGGCTGGCAGGAGTACCAGCAGAGCCAGTCGGTGTGCGGGGTGAAGCTACCCGCCGGCCTGAAGAATGCGAGCCGTCTGCCCGAGCCCATCTTCACGCCGGCCACCAAGGCCGAGATGGGCGACCACGACGAAAACATTTCGTTCGATCGCATGCAGCAGATCATCGGCGCCGACCTCGCCGAGCGGGTGCGCAGCACGGCGATCAAGCTTTACACCACGGCGTCCCACATCGCGCTCGCCAAGGGCATCATCATTGCTGACACCAAGTTCGAGTTCGGCCTCGATGCCGACGGCACGCTGACGCTGATGGACGAGGTGCTCACGCCTGACTCTTCACGCTTCTGGCCGATCGAAGGCTACGAAGCGGCATTCCGCGAAGGCCGCAACCCGCCCAGCTACGACAAGCAGTTCGTGCGCGACTGGCTGGAGCAGGCGCGAGTCAACGGCCAGCCCTGGAACAAACAAGCCCCCGCGCCCGGCCTGCCGCCCGAGGTGATTGAAAAGACCGCTGCGAAATACCGCGAAGCGCTGCAACGGCTGACCACCTGAGGCGTGGCATGAAATCCCGCCTGCTCAACAACCTCGACACCGCGATTGCCGCCGCCACGCAGCCCGTGCAGGCCGACTGCCTGCGGGCCGAGCGGGCCGGGTTGTTGGCTCGGCAAGGCCAGACCGCCGAGGCACGTGCCGTGCTGTCGGCACTGCAGGCCCAATACACCCGCCAGCCCGAGGTGTCGGTGAGCGCCTGGGTCAGTCTGGCGGAAGGCCTGGTGAGCTACTACAGCGACCTCAACCGCAACGCCCGCGACAAGTTCAGCCGGGCCTACGCCTTCAGCGCACCGGCGCGCGATACCCGCTTGCGTGCGCTGTCGGCGGCCTGGCTGGCCCACATGGACTATGTCGACCACGACCTGGACGCTTTGGCCCGCCACATCGGCGAGTGTTTTGAGGTGGCCGAGCCGGAGCACCATGCGGCCCAAGCTCGCGGCTGTTTGGTGACGGCGATGTCATATCACTTTGGCGGGCGTTTCGACGCTGCCCAGCCCTGGTATGCCAAGGCGCGTCAGCATGCCAATGCCGAAGGCGATGAGGCCATGTTGGGCGCGGTGATGCACAACATGGCTGGCCTGCTTGCCGACGAGTCGCGACAAACGGTGCTACGGGGCGTGGAAGACGATGCGGCCACCCGGCGTGCCATGTTGGGCCTTGAGTCCACTCGCAACTTCAATGCGCTGCTGGGCTCGGAGTCACTCAACGCGCTGGTGCCGCTGCTACGTGCCCATGTCAACTCGCTGCAAGGCCGGTGTGCCGAGGCGGTGGCCTTGTACGAGGCCCATTTCAGCGATGGTTTGTTGCAAGGCCTGGACCGCAAGCGCGCCTTTCTCGGGGCCGATCTCGCCTGGTGCCGGTTGCAACTGGGCCAGACCGAGCAGTCTTTGAAAGACGCGCGGGCCGCCGAGGTGGCGCTGCCGCATGACCACGATGTGGACGACCGCGCCGCTGCCCACAGTCGCCTGGCGCAGGTGTTTGGTCAGTTGGGCCAGGCCGAGGCGGCCGCGCGTCACAAGGCGCAGGCCGACATCGACTGGCATACCCATGAGCGGGATCAGGCGCTGACGGTGGCCTTGGTGGACAAGGCCCTCGCCAAGCTGCGCGTCTAGGGCGGGTGCTGCGCGGGGCGCCGCCCCATTTCAGTTCAGCGCCATGCTCAGCTTGCGCCGGTATTGGTCGAGCACCGGGTCGGCCGGGGCGGTGTTGACCTTGCCTGCCACTTCGAGCGTGCTTTTCGGTGCGGCCGCTTCGGCCTTGGCGGGGGCGGGCTTGCCCATCAGCTCAAGAATCGCGACGTAGGTCTTGCGCGCCAGCTCGCCGTTCCAGGCCTTGTCGCGCATCACGATCTCCAGCAACTCGTCCATCGCCTGGGTGAAACGCTGCGCGGCGAAGTGGGTTTGTGCCAGCTCAAAGCGGGCGTCGAAATCACGCCGGTTGGCGGCGATCGCGGCAGCCAGTGCGTCAGGTGCGCGCGCGGATTCGGCCTTTTCGCAGGCGGTGATCCAGTGGCCTGCGGCCGACAGGCGGGCGTCGAGCATCACCTTGCTGGCCACCGGCTCGAAGGCACGGCGGGCTTCGGCCACACGGCCGGCTGTCAGCAGGGCGCGCAGGTAGTCGTAGCGGGCGGTGTCGTTGCCCGGGTCGATGGCCACCGCCTCTTGCAGCTTTTCGAGCGCACTTTCGGGGTCGCCCTCGGCCATCAGCTCTTCGGCGAGCGCCAGGTCTTCTTCGGCGGCAACCTCATCGGCGGTGGGCACGTGGCGGTCGAGAAACTCGCGCAGCTATTCTTCGGGCAGGGCGCCGACAAAACCGTCGATCGGCTGGCCGCCCTTGAACAGCACGCAGAAGGGGATGCTTCGCACCCCGAACATCTGCGACAGCTGGCCCGAGATCTCGGGCTGCTCGTCGGCGTTGAGCTTGGCCAGCTTGAAGCGGCCGGCGTAAGAAACCTCGAGCTTTTCGAGCACCGGTGTGAGCGCCTTGCAGGGGCCGCACCAGGGCGCCCAGATGTCGAGCAGCATCGGCTGCTGCATCGATGCGTTGATCAGGTCGGCCTCGAAGTTTTGAATCGTGATGTCCATCGTGTTCCGGCGGGTGTGGGGTGGGGCGTGAAGAGGGGGCGGGACGCCGCCCCGCCTACAATTCAAGGTTCTTCAGCACTTGGAGCGAGCCTTGAGCAGCGCCCCCGTGGTTGGTGTGGTGATGGGGTCCAGCAGCGACTGGGAAACCCTGCGCCACGCGACCGAGATTCTCGCCGAGTTCGGTGTCCAATTCGAGGCCCGGGTTGTGTCGGCACACCGCATGCCTGACGACATGTTTGCCTACGCCGAGAGTGCGGTGTCGCGCGGGCTGCGGGCGATCATCGCCGGGGCGGGTGGGGCGGCCCATCTGCCGGGCATGCTGGCTGCCAAGACCACGGTGCCGGTGCTGGGCGTGCCGGTGGCGAGCCGCCATCTGCAAGGGGTTGATTCGCTGCACTCCATCGTGCAGATGCCCAAGGGCATCCCGGTGGCCACCTTTGCCATTGGCCATGCCGG
Source organism: Rhizobacter sp. (assembly GCF_031412075.1). Taxonomy (GTDB): domain Bacteria; phylum Pseudomonadota; class Gammaproteobacteria; order Burkholderiales; family Burkholderiaceae_C; genus Rhizobacter. The sequence continues at coordinate 7,666 of NZ_JANOCG010000085.1, read as the reverse complement.
CGCGGCCAATGCGGCCTTGTTTGCCGTGGCCATGCTTGCCAATGAACAGCCGGCCCTGCGCGCCCAGCTGGAGGCCTACCGCGCGAAGCAGACCGAAGCGGCGCGGGCCATGTCGGCCGACCTCAAATGACGACTGGTTTCATCGCCCCTGGCGCCACCCTCGGCGTGATGGGTGGTGGCCAACTGGGCCGCATGTTCGTGCACGCCGCGCAGCAGATGGGCTATGCCACCGCGGTGCTCGACCCCGACACGAGCAGCCCGGCCGGTTTGGTGTCGCACCACCATGTGCTGGCCGACTATCTGAGCGACGCTGGCCTGGCCCAGTTGTCGCAGGTGGCTGCAGCCATCACCACCGAGTTCGAGAACGTGCCGGCGGCGGCATTGCGCCGCCTGGGCGAACAACGGCCGGTGGCGCCCTCTGGCGATGCGGTCGCCACTTGCCAGGACCGCGCATTGGAGAAGGCGCACTTCGTGGCCTGCGATGTGCCTTGCGCGCCGCACGCGCTGATCGAAACCCCGGCGCAGCTGGCGGCGGTGGGTGTTGACCTGCTGCCCGGCCTGCTGAAAACCGCGCGCCTGGGCTATGACGGCAAGGGCCAGATCCGTGTCGCCGACCGCGCGCAGCTTGACGCCGCCTGGGCCGAGCTGAAGCAGGTGCCCTGCGTGCTGGAAAAGATGCTGCCGCTGGCCTATGAGGTGAGCGTGATCGTGGCGCGCGGTGCGTCGGGCGAGCTGGTGCACTTTCCGCTGCAACAAAACCTGCACCGCGACGGCATCCTCGCGGTGACGCTGGTCCCCGCCCCCGACGTGACACCCGCCGTGCAACAGCAGGCCATCGCGGCGGCCGAAAAGATCGCTGCCGCGCTGCACTACGTGGGTGTGTTGTGCGTCGAGTTCTTCGTGCTGAAAGACGGCAGCCTGGTCGCCAACGAAATGGCGCCACGCCCGCACAACTCGGGCCACTACACGATCGATGCATGTGACCAGTCACAGTTCGACCTGCAGGTGCGCACGCTCACCGGCACGCCGCTGGTGGCACCGCGCCTGCATTCCAGCGCGGTGATGCTCAATCTGCTGGGCGACCTGTGGTTTGCCAACGGTGACGCTGAAACCACACCGCCCTGGAACCGTGTGCTGGCCCTGCCCGGCGCCCACCTGCACCTGTATGGCAAGGCCGGCGCGCGCAAGGGCCGCAAGATGGGCCACCTGACCTTTACCGCGGCCACGCCGCAGCAGGCACGTGCGGCGGCCCTGCAGGCCGCCGAATTGTTGGGCCTCGCGGCGTGGTGATCTGAGTGCTGCTGGACGGACAAGACACCCACGCCGTGGCGCGTGCCGCACAGGCACTCGCCGCCGGTGAACTGGTGGGCTTTCCCACCGAGACGGTTTATGGCCTGGGCGCACGGGCCGATAACGATGCCGCGGTCGCCAAGATCTTCGCCGCCAAGGGCCGGCCTGCCGACCACCCCTTGATCGTGCACGTGGCCTCGCCAGAGGAGGCGCGTGCGTTTGCCGCCGACTGGCCGCCGGTTGCTCAACGGCTCACCGCAGCCTTGTGGCCCGGCGCGCTCACCGTGATCGTGCCGCGCCTGTCCCTCATGGCGGCGGCAGCAGCGGGCGGGCAATCGAGCATCGGCTTGCGCTGCCCCAGCCACCCGGTGGCCCAAGCCTTGTTGCGCGAAGCCAGCGCCCTCGGTGTGAAGGGTGTTGCGGCGCCCAGCGCCAACCGCTTCGGCCGCATCAGCCCGACCCTGGCCCGCCATGTGGTCGACGAGCTCGGAGAGGCCTTGCTGGTGCTCGATGGGGGCGCCTGCCAGGGTGGCATCGAGTCGAGCATCGTCGACTGCACGCGTGGCCACCCGGTGCTGCTGCGCCCTGGCGTGATCAGCCGCACCCGGCTGGAAGCCGTGGCCGGCGAGCCCTTGTTGGATCGCGACGAGGCCGCGCCGCGCGCCTCGGGCACGCTTGCGGCGCACTACGCGCCACGTGCCAAGCTGCGCTTGATGAGCGCGGCCCTGTTGCGCACCGCCCTGCAAATGCTGGACGACCCCGCCAAAGCGCCCGCGCTGACGCTGGCGGTATATTGCCGCACCGTGCCCCAAAGCGCGGCGCCCGGGGCTCACTACCGGCGCATGCCCGCCGAGCCTGCGCCGGCCGCCCACGAATTGTTTGCTGTGTTGCGTGAACTGGATGACCAGGGCGCGCTTCTCATCTGGGTGGAAGAACCGCCCGCCACCCCCGAATGGGACGGCGTGCGCGACCGGCTGCAACGTGCTGCGGCAGCCTGACCCCCCGGAACCCACCCCTCGCTGAAACCGATTTTCTGGAGTGTTCATGAAGTTCAAGTGGAATCTGATGCGCAGCGCTGCCACGGCCGCCCTGGCCGTGGCCGGTTTGGCATCGTGCGGCGGCGGCACGCAGGTCGAGTCGTTTGTGCCGGGTCGTGTGGTCGTGTTTGGCGACGAGGCCAGCCTCATCAACACCAACGGCACCAAGTTCACCGTCAACGGCCTGGAGTTCAACAGCGCCACCCCGCCGGTGGCCACGGTCGTTTGCACCGCCAACCAGGTGTGGGTGCAGCAGCTGGCCTATTCCTTCGGCCTGGCTTTCCGCGAGCGCTGCCCCGCAACCTTCGCCAACCCCAATGGCGAGATGTTGGCGGCTGATGGCGCGAAGGCGGCCGACGTGCGCGCGCAGGTGGATGCTTTCATCGCCGCCCCCAACTCCTTCAACAACAGGGACCTGGTGACGGTGATGGTCGGTGTGCACGACATCATCGACGCGCTGAACCAGCCCAACCCGGTGGCGGCGGTCGAGCAGGCCGGCGACCTGGTGGGCGCGCAGATCGTGCGCATCACCGACCGCGGCGCCAAGGTGATCGTGTCCACCGTGCCCGACGTGGGGCTGACGCCGTTTGCCATCAACCGTGAGCTGACCACCCCCGGCAGCGTGGCGCTGCTGACCAACCTGAGCACGCGCTTCAACACCCGCTTGCGCCTCAGCCTGCAAAACGTGCGCGACGGCGGCCGCGCGGTGGGCCTGGTGCTGGGCGATGAGCTGGTGCTGTCGATGACCCGCTCACCGGGCAGCTTCGGTCTCGCCAACATCACCCAGCCGGCCTGTGAAACAGCGCTGCCCAACTGCAGTGCCCTCGCCGCCGATCTCGTCACGGCGGCCGAGGCCACTTATGCCAACGACTGGCTGTGGGCCGATGCCACCCGCATGGGGGCGAACGCGCAAAACCGGCTCGGCGCGCTGGCCGTCAACCGCGCCCGCAACAACCCGTTCTGAGCGTTCAGCCGGCGGCGCGTTGGCGCCGCCTGGCCTCGATCAGCAATTTCATCGCGAGGATGCTCAGCGCGAGCATCAGCGTGATCGCGTTCGACACCGTGATGGGCCAGGAGCGCAACGCCACGCCGTAGGCCAGCCACAGCGCGATGCCCAGCGTGAAGGCGCTGTACATGCCGAGCGAGATGCCGCTCACGTCGCGGGTGCGGAAGGTGTGCCAGGCTTGCAGCGCGAACGAGCCGGTGGTGAGGCTGGCGGCCGCATAACCCAGCCATTCGGTGATGTCGTTCATACGCCGGAAGCAGGTGTCGATGCCGGCAGCGGCGCTGGCGGTGGCGGTGGGGTCGTGTCGTTCGCGGCCCATTGCACCAGGGCCTCGAGCGCGGGCCGTGCAGCGTTGGCATTCGGGTGGTTGATGATGGCCACCAGCACATGGCGGCGCCCGCCATGGCTCAGCACATAACCGGCCACGCCGGCCACGTCTTTCAGCGAACCGGTTTTCAGGTGGGCCCGGCCGGTGGCGGCGTTGCGCGCGCGGCGCAGCGTGCCGTCGATGCCGCTCACCGGCAGCGAGCTCATCAGCTCGGGCATGGCCGGCCCCGCGTAGGCCGCTTGAAGCATGCGGGCCAGCAGCTTCGCGCTGAGGCGAGACTCGCGCGAGAGACCCGAGCCGTTGTCGATCACCGACCCGCGTGCATCGTCGCCGAAACGATCGGCCAGCCACTGGCGCACCACCTCACGCGCCTGCTCCGGTGTGCCGCTGCCGCGCTGGGTCAGTGCCAGCGTGAGGAACAGCTGCTGCGCCATCACGTTGTTGCTGAACTTGTTGATGTCGCGCACGATCTCGGCCAGCGGGGGCGAGTTCAGCTCGAAGCTCGGTGGCTCGGTGGGCGCCGTGCCGTCGCGCACGCGGCCGATCAGCCTGCCGCCCATTTCGCGCCACAGGCCGGTCAGTACGCGCTGGTTGTAGGCCTTGGGGTCGCCATAGGCCAGCGGCCACTGCTTTTCGCCGCAGGTGCTGACGTAGTGGCCGGCGAAACGAATGCGCTGCGGTTCTGCCAGCTCGGGACGAAGGGTGGCGCGCCAGTCGTTGCACACACCGTTGGACAAGGGCACGCCCAGGTCGATGCGCACACCCGCCAGCGGGGGCTCGCTCGACACGATGGCGATGCCGCGCGCCAGGTCGGGGGTGAAGGTCAGCAGCAGCGACTTGTAGTTGAGCAGCAGCGCATCGGGCCGCACGTTGTAGGGGCGCAGCGGCTCGCCATCGAAGTCGGCCGGGTTTTGCTCGGGCACATTGAACGCGCTGCGGTCGAGCACGATGTCGCCGCGGATCTCGCGCACGCCGAGCTGCTGCACGCGGCGCATCAGCAGCCACAGGCGCTCCTGCACGAGCTTGGGGTCACCGTTGCCCTTGATCACCAGGTTGCCGTCGAGCACCCCGTTGAGCGTGGTGCCCTGAATCCACACCGGCGTGGTCCAGCTCCAGGCTGGGCCCAGCAGGTCGAGCGCTGCGGCCGTGGTCACGAGTTTCATCAGCGAAGCCGGGTTCACCGGCGTCTGGGCCTGCCAGCTCAGGTGGGGTGTGGTCGCGCCCACTTCCTGCACCAGCACCGAGAGCGCCTCGCGTGGCACACCGGCGCGTTGCAGGGCGGCTTCGACATCGGGGGGCAGGGTGTTGGCAGCGGCCGGGCTGGCCCCCATGAACAAGGTCGCGGCGAGGGTCCAAAACAGGGTGCGAAAGGGCATGGCGGCATGATCGCATGCAGGGATCCACGCCAAAGCGCCCGGTAGACTCTTGCCATGGTCCGACTGCTGGCGTTCGACACCTCCACCGAAACGATGAGCATGGCACTGCAGCTGCCGCAGGGCCTGCTCGTGCGCGAGCTGGCGGGCGGCCCCCAGGCCTCGGCCCGCCTGATCCCCGAGCTGCTCGCCCTGTTGGCCGAAGGCGGCTGCACGCTGGCGCAGCTCGACGCCATTGCCTTCGGCCGCGGCCCGGGCGCGTTCACTGGCTTGCGCACAGCCTGTTCGGTGGCGCAGGGTCTGGCCTTTGGCGCCGACAAACCAGTGATTGCCGTCGACAGCCTGATGCTGGTGGCGCAAGACGCGCTCTACCAGCAAGCTCTCAGCAGCGAGGTGTGGGTCGCGATGGATGCGCGCATGGACGAGGTCTACGCCGGCGCCTACCGCTGGCAGGGTGATCGTTGGTTGGTGCTGTCGGCCCCGGCGCTGTATGCGGTCGAGGCGATCAACCAACGCTGGCAGGCCGAGCCACCAGCGGTGATCGCCGGCTCGGCGCTGGATGCGTTCGGTGATCGGCTCCGTGTCGCTGCGGCGGTGTGCATCGCTCGACCCCATTCGCGTGCCCAGGCGCTGGCCCAAGTGGCACAGCAGCTGTGGGCCGAGGGCGCGACCACCGACGCCGTGCAGGCGCTGCCGTTGTACCTGCGTGACAAGGTGGCACAGACCACGGTCGAGCGCGAAGCGACTCGCCTCGCCAAGGAGGCCGCTACATGAGCGCCGTGCTGCGCGATGAGCGACTGCTGTTGCCCATGACGGTGAAGCAGCTCGACAGCGTGCTCGCCGTCGAACTGCAGGCCTACCCTTTCCCTTGGACACGCGGCAACTTCATCGACTCGCTGGCAGCGGGTTACCCCTCGCAGGTGCTGTACGGCGCGCAAGGCGAGTTGCTTGGCTACTTCGTCGCGATGGAAGGTGTCGATGAGCTGCACTTGCTGAACATCACCGTCGCCCCGGCGGTGCAAGGCCGAGGCCACGCGCGTTTCATGCTGGACGAACTGTGCGCGATCGGCCGCCTCAAGCGCGCACAACAGATCTGGCTGGAGGTGCGCGAGAGCAACCAGCGCGCACGCGACATCTATGCGCACTATGGCTTTGTGCAGGTCGGCCTGCGCCGTGGTTATTACCCCGCCGCTCGCAGCACGCATGTCAGCGGCCGCGAAGACGCCGTGGTGATGAGCCTGGCCTTGAAGACGGGAGCGCCCCATGGCCTGGAGTGAACGCCAGGTCGCGATGCTGGGCGAGATGGGCATCCGCGTGTGGAGCACACCCGAGGCCGCCGCTGAAGTGGCGCCGCCAACGCCGGAGTTGCGTGCAGCCGTCGCGGCACCTGACCCCCAACGCGAAACAGGCACCACCCCGGCGCCCGCCACCCTCGGCCCGCGCCCATCGGGCATCGACACCCTGGGCTGGCCCGCGCTGCGCGAGGCGGTGGCGGGCTGCACGGCCTGCAAGTTGTGCTCGGGCCGCACCCAGACCGTGTTCGGTGTGGGCCACGAGCGTGCGCACTGGATGATCGTCGGCGAGGCACCGGGTGAGCAGGAAGACCAGCAGGGCGAGCCCTTCGTTGGCAAGTCGGGCCAGCTGCTTGACAACATGCTGCGTGCGGTCGGCCTCACGCGTGGCGACGCACCGGCGGAGCAGCAGGTTTACATCGCCAACACCGTCAAGTGCCGCCCGCCCGGCAACCGCAACCCCGAACCGGCCGAGCTGGCACAGTGCGAGCCCTTCCTCATCCGCCAGATCGCGCTGGTGCAGCCGCGCATCATTCTGGCGATGGGCCGCTTTGCGGTGCAAAGCCTGCTGCGCAGCACCGAGCCCATCGGCCGCCTGCGTGGCCGTGTGCACCAGTACCAGGGCGTGCCGCTGGTGGTGACCTACCACCCCGCGTATCTGCTGCGCAACCCTGAAGACAAGTCGCGCGCCTGGGACGATCTCTGCCTCGCCCGCGAGGCGCTGCAGCCGCCCACCGCCTGAGCCAGGGGGAGGCTTCGTGCAGGGTGCCGGCTATCATGGCCGCGCACTTCATTGACCTCTCCGCACCAGCCCCCATGACCCACCCCCCGGCCCAGCGCGAGAGCGATCTGCCCGACGCAGACACCCTGCCGTGCATGCTGGTGTGGTTGTCGACCGAGGGTGTGGTGATGCGCGGCAACCAGGCGTTCGCCGATTTCTGCAGCGTGTCGCTCGGCCAAGCCACCACGGTGGCCTTGCCCACGGTGCTGAGTGCCGACACGGCAACTGCACTCACGCCGCTGCTGGCCGCGCGACGCGACTTTGAGCTCAACCTTCGCTTGCCACGTGCACGCAATGCCGCCTGGGCCGACGCCTGGCTCGACTGCCGCGCGCGCTGGCTGCCTGACCCGGGTTGCTACCTCTGCACCCTGCACGACGTGACCACCACCCGCCTGGCCGAACTCTCCGCCCGCGCCCGCGCCGACCAATTCCAGCTGCTGGCCGACAACGTGCCGGTGCTCATCTCTTCGTTCGAGGCAGGCTCCTTCCGCTGCTTGTTCGCCAACAAGCTGTATGCCCACACCTTCGGCTTCGACGAGCACTCGGTGATTGGCTGCAC
>NZ_JANOCG010000084.1:0-4752 GCF_031412075.1 Rhizobacter sp. | reverse complement strand
CAGCACGATGGGCACCGGGTTGGCCTTCAGGCGCACCTTCATCTGGTCATAGACCTTGTAGAAGTTCGCACCCGTGCGGTCCATCTTGTTGACGAACGCAAGGCGCGGCACCTTGTACTTGTTGGCCTGGCGCCAGACGGTTTCCGACTGCGGCTGCACGCCGCCCACGGCGCAGTACACCATGCACGCCCCGTCGAGCACGCGCATCGAGCGCTCGACTTCAATCGTGAAGTCGACGTGCCCTGGGGTGTCGATGATGTTGATGCGGTGCTCGGGGTAGCCGAGCTCCATGCCCTTCCAGAAGCAGGTGGTGGCGGCCGAGGTGATCGTGATGCCACGCTCTTGCTCTTGCTCCATCCAGTCCATCGTGGCGGCGCCGTCGTGCACCTCGCCGATCTTGTGGTTCACACCGGTGTAGAACAGGATGCGCTCGGTGGTCGTCGTCTTGCCGGCGTCGATGTGAGCCGAGATGCCGATGTTGCGATAGCGCTCGATGGGGGTCTTGCGGGCCATGGTGGCACTCCAGAAACTGAAACGCGCCCGACGGTCTTGTAGACCGAGGGGCCGCGCGGGGAACTAGGGACGTCTTAGAAGCGGAAGTGGGAGAAGGCCTTGTTGGCCTCTGCCATGCGGTGCACTTCGTCGCGCTTCTTCATCGCGCCGCCGCGGCCTTCAACAGCCTCCAGCAGTTCGTTGGCCAGGCGCTGGGCCATGGACTTCTCGCCGCGCTTGCGGGCCGACTCTTTCAACCAGCGCATGGCCAGGGCCACGCGGCGAACAGGGCGAACTTCCACGGGAACTTGGTAGTTCGCACCGCCCACGCGGCGTGACTTCACTTCGACCATCGGCTTGATGTTGTTCAAGGCGACGGTGAAGACTTCGAGCGGATCCTTGCCCGACTTCTTTTCGACCTGCTCCAGCGCACCGTAAATGATGCGTTCGGCAATGGCCTTCTTGCCGGATTCCATGATCACGTTCATGAACTTGGACAGATCGACTGAGCCGAACTTCGGATCGGGGAGGATGTCCCGTTTGGGGACTTCGCGACGACGAGGCATTTCTCTTCCTTTTGCTTCAGTTGGCTCGGGCTTTCGCCGTTGCCTTGGGCACCACCAACATCTGGGGCTACCCACTTACTCGGCAGGCTTTTGAGCCTTACCGAAACACGCCAGACCTCAGCTTGCGCCGGGCCGAGCAACTTGTGGCTTTTAGGCCTTCTTCGGGCGCTTGGCGCCGTACTTGGAGCGCGACTGCTTGCGGTCTTTCACGCCTTGCAAGTCGAGCGAGCCACGCACGATGTGGTAACGCACACCCGGCAAATCCTTCACCCGGCCGCCACGAACCAGCACGACGCTGTGTTCCTGGAGGTTGTGGCCTTCACCACCGAGGTAGGAAATGATTTCGAACCCATTGGTCAGGCGAACCTTGGCCACTTTCCGCAGCGCAGAGTTCGGCTTCTTCGGGGTGGTGGTGTACACGCGGGTACACACGCCGCGCCGCTGGGGGCCGCCCTGCAGCGCCGGCGATTTGGACTTCGTGACCTCGGTCTCGCGACCGTGACGCACGAGTTGATTGATGGTTGGCATTGGTAACTTGTTCCCGTTTGAAGTCACACGGGCACCGCTGTCACCCACGTGAGAGTGCTGGCAGTGCCTTGTTGGTTTTTCAGTAGACATCGAGCGCTCCGCTGGGAGACGAGCCCGAAGCCGTGATGGGTTCACGGAGGGCCGCCCGACAAAGAGCACAGCAAAACCTGCTGAAAAGCCCTCGATTATATTCGTGTGAACCCTCACCCGCAAGCCAGGACATTGAAAGTACTTCTCAAACCCGCCGTCGTACTCGACACCAACGTGGTGCTCGACTGGCTGGTGTTCCGCAACCCGCACTGCGCGCCACTCACCCAGGCCATTGAAGATGGCCATCTGCGCTGGCTGGTGACCGAGGCCATGCGCAATGAACTGGCGCATGTGCTGGGCCGAGGGGTGGTCGACGCATGGGCGCCAGACCACGATCGACTGTGGGGAAGTTGGCAACTACTCTCTGAACTGGTTCCACCCCCGCAGGTTATCGGCGAAGCCAGCCGCCTGCGTTGTACCGATTCCGACGACCAGAAGTTTGTCGACCTTGCGCTCGGCAGCGCGCAGTGGTTGATCAGCCGCGACCGCGCGGTGTTGAAGCTGGCGCGCCGTGCCGTGCGGTTGGGAGTACGCGTGACCACCCCGGAGCGTTGGGTCCCAGAATGAAAAAAGGGCGGCCGAAGCCGCCCTTTCAGACCTTAGAGCAATCGCTCAATCCAGAGTGTCCCCCGTGCCAGGGATGGCGGCGGCAGCAGCGGCGGCTGCCGTCGCGTCGTCCACCGCGGTCATCTCTTCGGCTGCTTCTTCCAACGCAATCGCGCGGCGTTCGGCATCGTCAAGCTCTTCCTTCACCTTGCGGGCGTCGTGGAAGGCCATGCCGGTGCCTGCAGGAATCAGGCGACCGACGATGACGTTTTCCTTCAGGCCACGCAGTTCGTCGCGCTTGCCCATGATGGCAGCCTCCGTGAGCACACGCGTCGTTTCCTGGAAAGACGCCGCCGAGATGAAGCTGTCGGTCGACAGCGACGCCTTGGTGATGCCCAAAAGCACATCCGCGTGCGTCGCGGTGGCCTTGCCTTCGCCGCGCAGGCGGTCGTTGGTGTCGAGCAACTCCGAACGCTCCACCTGCTCGCCGGCGATGTAGGCGCTGTCGCCCGGGTTGACGATCTGCACGCGGCGCAGCATCTGGCGAACGATCACCTCGATGTGCTTGTCGTTGATCTTCACACCCTGCAAGCGGTAAACGTCTTGCACTTCGTCGACGATGTAGCGTGCCAGCTCTTCGATGCCCAACAGGCGCAGGATGTCTTGCGGGTCGGCCGGGCCGTCCACAATCGATTCGCCCTTGTTGACCACCTGGCCTTCGTGCACCAGGATGTTCTTTTCCTTGGGCACCAGCTCTTCGTAGACCTGGCCTTCGGGGTCGGTGATCTGCAGGCGAACCTTGCCCTTGGTCTCTTTGCCGAACGACACCGTGCCGGTGATCTCGGCCAGCGTGCCCTTGTCCTTCGGGGTACGCGCTTCGAACAACTCGGCCACCCGCGGCAAGCCGCCGGTGATGTCCCGCGTCTTCTGGCCTTCGACCGGAATACGCGCCAGCACTTCGCCGGGCGAGAGGTCCTGACCGTCACGGATCTGCACCAGTGAGCCGATCGGGAAACCGATGGTCACCGAGTGGTCGGTGCCAGGAATCTTGACCTCGTTGCCTTGCACATCGAGCAGCTTGACCTGCGGACGAACGACCTTGGTCGCGCCACGGCGCTTCGGGTCGATCACGACGAGTGTGGACAAGCCGGTCACTTCGTCGAGCTGCTTGGCCACCGTCACGCCTTCTTCGACGTTCTCGAACTTCGCCTTGCCGGCGAACTCGGTGATGATCGGGCGGGTCAGCGGGTCCCAGTTGGCCAACACCACGCCAGCCTTCAGGGCCTGGTCGGGCTTGATGTTGAGGATGGCGCCGTACGGCACCTTGTGGCGCTCGCGCTCACGGCCGTGCTGGTCGGAAATGATGATTTCGCCGGAACGGGAAATCACCACCAACTCGCCCTTGCCGTTGGTCACGTAGCGCATCGTGGCGTTGAAGCCGATGTTGCCGTCGGACTTGGCGTCCACGCTCGAAGCCACCGCCGCACGCGACGCTGCACCACCGATGTGGAAGGTGCGCATCGTCAGCTGCGTGCCGGGTTCACCGATCGACTGAGCAGCGATCACGCCAACTGCTTCGCCACGGTTCACCACACCACCACGGCCCAGATCGCGGCCGTAGCACTTGGCGCACAGGCCGAAGCGCGTGCTGCAAGTCAGCGCGGTGCGCACCTTGACTTCGTCGACGCCGGCGGCTTCAAGGCCGTCGAGCGTGTCTTCGTCAAGCATGTGGCCCGGCTGCACCAGCACCGCACCCGTTTCCGGGTGCTGCACTTCGATCGCGGTCACACGACCCAACACGCGGTCGCGCAGCGATTCGATCACTTCGCCGCCTTCGACCAGCGCGCGCATGTTCATGCCGTTTTGTGTGCCGCAGTCGTCTTCGATGACCACCAGGTCTTGCGTCACGTCGACCAGGCGGCGTGTGAGGTAGCCCGAGTTCGCCGTCTTCAACGCCGTGTCCGCCAGGCCCTTTCGAGCACCGTGGGTGGAGATGAAGTACTGCAACACGGTCAGGCCTTCACGGAAGTTTGCCGTGATGGGGGTCTCGATGATCGAGCCGTCAGGCTTGGCCATCAGCCCGCGCATGCCGGCCAGCTGGCGAATCTGCGCCGCAGAGCCGCGAGCACCCGAGTCGGCCATCATGTAGATGGAGTTGAACGACTCCTGGTCCACCGTCTTGCCGTGGCGATCCACCGTCTTCTGCTTCGACAGCTGGGCCATCATGACCTTGCCGACTTCGTCGCCGGTCTTGCCCCAGATGTCGACCACCTTGTTGTAGCGCTCGCCGGAGGTGACCAGACCCGAGACGTACTGCTGCTCGATCTCTTTCACTTCCTTCTCGGCGCGCTCGATCAGCATGTGCTTTTCTTTGGGCACCAGCATGTCGTCGATCGCGATCGAGATGCCGGCGCGCGTGGCCAGGCGGAAGCCCGACTGCAGCAGCTTGTCGGCGAACACGACCGTTTCCTTCAGACCGCACTTGCGGAACGAGGTGTTGATCAGGCGCGAAATTTCTTTCTTCTTCAGC
>NZ_JANOCG010000083.1:0-5578 GCF_031412075.1 Rhizobacter sp. | reverse complement strand
TCGAGCTGCCCGCAGCGCGGCGCGGCCAGCTGCTGGCCGAGATCACACGCCTGTGCGTGATGCCGGGCTACGACCAGCCGGTGCGGCTGGCGCTGGTGAAGGCCAGCCACCTCTTTTGCATCGCCACGCAGATCGGGGGCGTGCTGGCGGGCTCGCGTCGCTCGCTGTTGCGCACCTACGAAAACCTGGGTTTCACCGACCTGTTTGGCGACGAGCGCATGTGCCCGCTGCTGCACGCCGGTGGCCTGCCGCACCGCGTGCTGTTCCGAGACACCGTCACCTCCGAGGCGATGGCGCGTGAGCGCTGCCACCCCGACTACCACTTCGTGTTTCGCGATTACCACCCCGACATCGCCATCTTCGAGGCCCTGGGGGCGGCGCAGTCGGCGGGCCTGCGCCCAATGGCGCCAGACGCCTGGCCGTGCGCCGCTTGAGGTGTGCAGCCTAGGAGCTGACGGGAGCTGACTCGAGGTGTGCCTCGAGCTTTTCGCGCAGTTGTTCGCTGCTGAAGGGCTTGGCCAGAAAGTCGTCCATGCCTGCGGCGCGGCACTGTTCGCGGTCTTCGGGGAAAACGTTGGCCGTGAGCGCGATCAGCGCGAGCCGAGGCAAGCCGTGCAGGGCTTCGTGCTCGCGGATGCGGCGGGCCGCCTCGAAGCCGTCCATCTCGGGCATCTGGCAGTCGAGCAACACGAGGTCGGGCCGTGCCCTGTGGGTCTGGCACACCCGCTCGACCACGCCCAGCCCGTTGACCACACGCTCCACCGCCACGCCCAGTCGGGTGAGCGAGGCTTCCGCTACCAGGGCGTTGACCTCGTTGTCTTCGGCCAACAGCACCGAGCCGCTCAATGCGCCGGCGCGGCGCGATGGCGGCAGCGTTGTCGGGGTTGAGTTGGGGGTCGAAGTCGCCGGCACGCTGGCCGCGCGCGGGCGTTGCAGCGGCAGCGACACCTCGAAGGTCGAGCCCACGCCCAGGGTGCTGTGGTAACTGATGTTGCCGCCCATGGCCTCGCAGATCGCGCGCGTGATGCTCAGGCCCAGGCCGGTGCCGCCGAATTTTCGGGTGTTGGAGCTGTCGATCTGCACGAAGGGCTCGAAGATGCGGTCGAGCGCCGTCGGCGAAATGCCCACGCCGGTGTCTTCAACGCGGATCAGCACGCCCTTGCCGCCGTTGGTGTCGGTCACGCGCACACGCACCGTGCCACGTTCGGTGAACTTGACCGCATTGCCCACCAGGTTGAGCAGCACCTGGCGCAGGCGGAACGGGTCCATCTGCACCCGGCAAGGCCGCGGCAGGTCGAGCGCGCTGGTCAGCGACAAGCCTTTTTCCAGCGCGCCGGGGGTGCACATCTCGATGGTGTCTTCGACCAGTTGGGCCAGGTCGATCTGCTGCGGATGCAGGTCGATGCCCTGTGCACCGAAACGCGAGTACTCCAGGATGTTGTTGATCAGCCCCAGCAGGTGCTCGCCGCAGCGGCGTATCACCGCCAGGCCCTCGGTCGGGTTGCTCACCGGCGTGCCCCCCAGCAGCATGCTCGACATGCCCAGGATGCCGTGCAGCGGCGTGCGCAGCTCGTGGCTCATGTTGGCCACGAACTCGTTCTTGGCGCGGTTCTCGCGGCGCGCGAGATCGAGTGCCGACGACAGCTGGCGGGTCAGTTCCTCGTTGGTGAAACGCAGCGTCAGCATCTCGACGATGTGCCGCTCCGAGCGGCGCGTGGCCAGCAGCAGCAGCGCATAAAACACCAGGATGGAAAACGCGCCGTACACGCCGAAGCTGTCGCCGCGCGACAGCATCATCGCGGCGCCCGGCAGCTGCATCGGCGCGGTGTAGGCAATGCAGCAGGGCCAGTCGGCGTGCAGCACAAAGGCCGCGATGGCGGTCACACCGGCCAGCGTGGCCACCACGATGGTCATGGTGGCGGTGTCGCCGGCGGGCATCAGCCACACGCCAGCGGCGCCCCAGACCAGGCCGTCGAGAAACAGCATGGCCTTGCCCCATTGCAGCCACGCCAGCGAGTCGCTCTGGCGGCGCAGGAACATGCGGCCGTGGATGATGCGTGGCACCACCACCGCCACCTTGAGCGCCACCCACCACAGCAGGGTCTGGTCGGCGACGACGCCTCGCAGGTGCAAGGCCAGCGCAAAGGCAAACGCGGTGGCAGCGAACACCGCCACGGCGGTCTGCTCGAAGATCATGCCCATTTGCGCGGCGCGAACGCGCTCCTGGATGTCAGGGGCGACATCTCGCATGGCAGGCGATGGAACGGTGGCAGCCATTGGCGAGCAATGTACTCGCGTTGGTGCGTGCTGCACGGGGCAGGGCGCCCCCTAAGTTACCTCAGCTAACTCAGGAACAACACCGCCGCGATCGCCACCGCCGCCGGCAGGGCCTGCACATAGAGGATCTTGCGCGTGGCCGTGGCGGCGCCATAGAGACCGGCGACCAGCACGCAGCCCAGGAAGAACAGTGCCACCGGCCGCCCGCTGGCGCCCAGCATCAGGCTCCAGATCAGGCCGGCTGCCAGAAAACCGTTGTACAGCCCCTGGTTGGCGGCCAGCACTTTCGACTGCGTGGCGAACTCGGGCGTGGTGCCAAACACCTTGCGGCCCTTGGGCGTGTCCCACAGAAACATCTCGAGCACCAGGATGTAGATATGAATCGCGGCCACCAGGCCAATGAGGATGGAGGCAATCAGCATGGTTCGGTTCTCCTCGGGTTTGTTGTTATGACCGCGGGTCAGCTTACTGCGCCGTGATGAATCACGGCAGCCCGTTGCGGCCGTGCAGGCGAAAGCCCTCGCGCTCGCTCAGGCGCTCGTAGTACGCCATCACCTCTGGCAGGTCCGGCTTGGCAAACGGCACCATCACCCAGCGGTGGGTCGACAGGCCGATCACGATGTCGGCCAGCGTGAAGCTGTCGCCCGCGGCGTAGGCACCGGTGCGGGCCAGCTGGCGCTCCAGAATGCCCATGTGGTGGTTCCAGCTCTCTATGCCGGCTTCGACGGCGGCCTGGTCGGTGTGATTCGGGCTTTTGCGCACCAGCGACATGAACACATAGCGCCAGGCGTTGTTGAGCTCGGTCGCCTGCCAGTCCATCCACTGCTCGACACGCGCCCGCGCCTGCGGCTCGGTGGGCAGCAGGTCGTGCCGCTGTTCGCGGGCGGCGAGGTAGCGGCAGATGGGGTTCGACTCCCACAGCACGAAGTTGCCGTCGCGAATGACCGGCACCATGGCGTTGGGGTTCATCGCCAGGAATTCGGGCGCCTGCGTGGCCTTGAAGCCCAAGCCCCATTCCTCGTGCTCATAGGGAAGCTTGAGCTCCGCACAAAGCCACAACACCTTGCGCACATTGATCGACGGTGACTTGCCCAGGATCTGAAGCATGGTGGTTTCTCCTCGTCAGACAGGTTTGGAAGCGTCGGCCTGGCACTGTGCCTGCAGCGCGGCCCAGCCGTCGGCACCCAGCTTCTCCAGCGTTTGCATGTTGGCCTCGAAGATCGCCTCGGCCTCGGGAAAGGCCGCCACCGCGCGGTCGATGCTGGCTTCGCGCAGCAGGTGCAGCGTGGGGTAGGGCGACTGGTTGGTGGCGTTGGTCACGTCGTCGGCATCGGTGCCGGCAAACTGGAAGCGCGGGTGAAAGCTCGCCACCTGCAGAACACCCTCGTGGCCCAGCTGCTCCAGCAGGCCGTCGGCCGCACCGAGAAAGTCGTTGAAGTCCAGGAAGTCGTTCAAGACCTGGGGGTGGATCAGCAAGGTGGTGTCGATCAGCGACGGATCTGTGGCCGCGAGCCGGTTCATCTCATCGCCCAGCTCGGCCAGCAAGGCCTCGGGCGTCTCGGCTTCGCTGACCACATAGCGCACCTGGTTCTTGCCGTGCACGGCTTTCGCGAAGGGGCACAGGTTGAGCCCGATCACCGCGCGCTCGACCCAGGCGCGGGTTTCGGCAATGGCTTGGTGGGCAGAGGGCGTCATCGAGAGGCAGGCGTTCAAGCGGAGACCCGAATGATGACAGCCTGCCGCGACAATCGGCCCCCATGCCCACGCTCAAATACCTCGCCGGCTACCCACCCGAGCTGATCGCCCGGGCGCAAGCCCTCATCGACCAGGGCCGCCTCGCCGAGACGCTGGCGCAGCGTTATGCCGACACGCACGAGGTGCGCACCGACCGCGCGCTGTACGACTACACCATGGAGCTCAAGAGCCGCTACCTGCGCAGCGCCGCGCCGTTGAGCAAGGTGGTGTTCGACAACAGGCTGAAGATCGTGCAGCACGCGCTGGGCACGCACACCACGGTCTCGCGTGTGCAAGGCAACCAGCTCAAGGCCAAGCGCGAGATCCGCGTCGCCAGCCTGTTCAAGGACACGCCGCCCGAGTTCCTGAAGATGATCGTGGTGCATGAACTCGCACACCTCAAGGAGCGCGATCACGGCAAGGCCTTCTACCAGCTGTGCGCTCACATGGAGCCGCAGTACCACCAGTACGAGTTCGACCTGCGGCTGCACCTCACGGCGTTGGAGTTGTGAGGGAGAGCCTGTCTTTGTGCAACCCGGCGCCTCGGGCGGCTTCTCGGGCAGAGTGGCCGACAAAGTGAGTTGGATGCGTGACCGGAGTCGGCCATGGGCCGCCTGTCGTGATGATCCGCTTGCGAACATCCAGTCCTTGGCTTTCGCGCACGTTCCCCTCCCTGTGGTGGCGTGATGTCGCAGCGCTCTCGGCGCGGCTCACAATTGCCGCCACTTCGGCACCTGGGGATGCGGTGAGATGAGTACCGGTACATCGACGAGTCCTGCGCGCGCGCTTTGGCTCCTGCCGTTGTTGGCGGGACTGTTGCCCCTTGTGGCCACCGTCATCGCGTACCGTTTGTCGATCCAGTTGGGATTGGTGCCCGAGTGCAATCCATTCTTCGAGGGCTGTGTGTCGATCAGCCGCGCCGGGCGACACGATCTGCCGAACATCCTGTTCCGCGGACTGTTGCTGCCGGCCGCCGTGCTCCAGTCCATGTGCTGGCTTCTTTGCCCGGGTTGGCTGCAAACGCTCGGCGCCGCGCCCAACCGCTGGCTACGCACGTTGCCGCCGCTGGGTGTTGCTGCGGGTGTGTTTCTGGTGCTCTACGGTACCTTCCTTGGCACCGAGGGCGAAGGCTACCGCTGGATGCGTCGCTATGGGGTGGCCTTCTACTTCGGCCTGACCTGCATCGGCATGCTGGTCGTCAGCGATCAGATGCGGCGCCAGATCCGCGGCGGCAAGCTCGAACGGTGCATTGCCGCGGCACTGCTGGCGCTCTGCGCGCTCCTGCCGCTACTGGGGCTGGCCCATCTCCTGCTGCCGCTGTGGTGGTCCGAACCCACAGCCAGTGATGCGCTGGAGAACGCCACCGAATGGTGGGCCGGCGCGATCTTCACGGTGTTCTTCATCGCGCTGGCCTGGGCTTGGCGCAGCACGGGCTTCGGGCTGCAACTGCACAGCCGAGGCAGCCGCCAGGACGATCCGAGTTGACCCTGCAGAGACTGGCCGAGCGACTGCTGTTCAGCGCCCCTCGATTTGGGAAAGTTTTGGGGCCGTTTGGGGACAGCGACGG
>NZ_JANOCG010000082.1:0-6603 GCF_031412075.1 Rhizobacter sp. | reverse complement strand
TTATGCCTTCATCAACATGGGCGTGCTGGCCGCGCTGGCCGGCCTGGTGTTTGCTGCGCGGCTGAACACTGCCACACCCAAAGCCGGCCTCGGCTTCGAGCTCGACGTGATCGCGGCCTGCTTCATCGGCGGAGCTTCGGCCTCCGGCGGAGTGGGCCGCGTGATGGGCGCGGTGATTGGTGCTTTCATCATGGGCGTGATGAACAACGGCATGTCCATCATGGGCATCGGCATCGATTACCAGCAGGTCATCAAGGGGTTGGTGCTGTTGGCAGCGGTGTTCATCGACGTGTACAACAAGAACAAGAGCTGAGACAGGACACAAGAGACACCACATGGTCTACCGCGAATGCCCCCATGCCGGTTGCCCGCAGCCCATGCTGCGACTCAACGGCGTTTCCAAGTCGTTCTTCGGCGCGAAGGCCTTGAGCGAGGTCAGCCTGCGCCTGTTTCCAGGCGAGGTACATGCGCTGATGGGACAAAACGGCGCTGGCAAGTCGACGCTGATCAAGGTGCTGACCGGCGTGTACCCGGCCGACGCGGGCGAGATGAGCCTGGCCGGCCAGCCGATCACACCCGCGTCGCCGCAACACGCGCAGGCGCTGGGCATCAGCACGGTCTACCAGGAGGTGAACCTGTGCCCCAACCTCAGCGTGGCCGAAAACATCTTCGCCGGGCGTTACCCGCGCAAGGGTGCGGCAGGCGCCTGGCGCATCGACTGGGCGCTCATGAACACCCAGGCCGCCGAGTGGCTGGCCAAGCTCAACCTGCACATCGACGTGACCCGCCGGCTCGACAGCTACGCCGTGGCGGTGCAGCAGATGGTGGCGATCGCGCGCGCCTTGAGCGTGCAAGCCAAGGTGCTGATCCTCGACGAGCCCACCTCCAGCCTCGATGAAGACGAGGTGGCGCGCCTGTTCGACGTGTTGCGCCGCTTGCGCGGTGAGGGCATGGCGATTCTTTTTGTCACCCACTTCCTGGAGCAGGTGTACGCCATCTCCGACCGCATCACCGTGCTGCGCAATGGCGAGCTGGTGGGTGAGTACCCGGCGCGTGCGCTGAGCCCGTCGATGCTGATCACCGCCATGATCGGCCGCGAGTTGGAGCGGCAAGGCGAGGTGGCGCCCAAGGCTGCAGCCGCCGAAGGCGTGACACCGCTTTTGCGCGCACAAGGCCTGGCCCAACGTGGCCAGCTGCAACCCATCGACTTGAGCCTGCACGCCGGTGAGGTGGTGGGTCTGGGCGGCTTGCTGGGGTCGGGGCGCACCGAGCTGGCACGGCTGCTGTTCGGCCTGGCCACTGCCGACCAGGGTGAGCTGCAGGTCGACGGCCGCACCGTCTGCTTCAAGTCACCGGCCGATGCGGTGAAGCACGGCCTCGGCCTGTGCCCCGAAGAGCGCAAGACCGATGGCATCGTGGCCGAAATGTCGGTGCGCGAGAACATTGCGCTGGCCTTGCAGGCGCGGCATGGCCTGGCGCGCTTTCTCTCGCGCGATCAGCAGGCCGAGCTGGCCGAACGCTTTGTCAAGGCGCTGGGCATCAAGACCGCGAGCATCGACACCCCCATCGGCCTGCTCTCGGGTGGCAACCAGCAAAAGGCCATGCTCGCGCGCTGGCTGGCGACCGAGCCTCGCCTGCTGATCCTCGACGAACCCACACGCGGCATCGACGTGGCGGCCAAGCAGGAAATCATGGACGAGATCCTTCGCCTCGCCGAAGGCGGCATGGCGGTGCTGTTCATCTCGTCGGAGATGAGCGAGGTGGTGCGTGTGTCGCACCGCATCGCCGTGCTGCGCGATCGCCGCAAGGTGGGCGAGCTGCCTGCCGGCAGCAGCGAGCAAGCGGTCTATCACCTGATTGCGGCGGACGCATGAACAACCTGTTCAAACACCGATTGGCATGGCCGGTCGTCACGCTGCTGTTGCTGCTGATCCTCAACGCGAGTTTCAACACGAGCTTCCTGCACCTGGAGTGGCGTGATGGCCACCTCTACGGCAGCCTGATCGACATCCTCAACCGCGCCGCGCCGCTGGTGCTGGTGTCGCTCGGCATGACGCTCGTGATCGCCACGCGCGGCATTGACATCTCGGTGGGCGCCACCGTGGCCATCACCGCGGCCATTGCGGCGTGGATGATCGGCGGCGCACTCGTGATGACCGATGGCGTGGCCACCCACACCAGCCGCTTCCCGATGCCGGTGGCGATTGCCGCGGCCCTGGGCGTGGCGTTGTTGTGCGGCCTGTGGAACGGCGTGCTCGTGGCCAAGGTCGGCATGCAGCCCATCATCGCCACGCTGATCCTGATGGTGGCTGGGCGCGGCATCGCCCAGCTCATCACCGACGGGCAGATCATCACCATCTACTACGCGCCGTACTTCTTCATCGGCAGCGGCTACCTGCTGGGCCTGCCGTTCTCGCTCTTCATCGCGGCCGCCGTGTTCCTGCTGCTGTGGTGGGTGGTGACGAAGACGGCCTTGGGTCTGTTCATCCAGGCGGTGGGCATCAACCCCGCAGCGGCGCGCGTGGCGGGGGTGCGGGCGCGGCTGATCACGCTGTGGGTCTATGCCTTCTGTGGCCTGTGCGCGGGTGTGGCGGGCTTGCTCATCAGCTCCAACGTGAAGAGTGCCGACGGCAACAACGCCGGCCA
This sequence comes from Rhizobacter sp., assembly GCF_031412075.1. GTDB lineage: Bacteria > Pseudomonadota > Gammaproteobacteria > Burkholderiales > Burkholderiaceae_C > Rhizobacter. The sequence continues at coordinate 3,957 of NZ_JANOCG010000082.1, read as the reverse complement.
GCTGATGGAGCTCGACGCGATCCTGGCCGTCACGCTCGGTGGCACGGCGCTCACCGGCGGGCGCTTCAGCCTGGCCGGCAGCGTGATCGGCGCGCTCATCATCCAGACGCTCACCTACGCCATCTACTCGCTCGGCGTGCCGCCCGAGGTCAACCTGGTGGTGAAGGCGGCGGTGGTGTTCGTGGTGGTGCTGTTGCAGTCGGCCGAGTTCAGGCAGACGGTGCGCGGCTGGGTGTTTCGTGCGCCGGTGGGAGCCAAGCCATGAGCGCCACGCCATCACCCAGCACCGTCATTCCCGCGAAGGCGGGAATCCAACGGCGTTCGTGGATCCCCGCCTTCTCGGGGATGACGATGGACCCGAAGTACCTGCCGCTCAGCGTCACCATCGCGCTCTTCTTTGCGATGGCCACGGTGGGCTCGGTGGCCTACACCGGCTTCTTCTCGCCGCAGGTGTTTCTCAACCTGCTGATCGACAACGCCTTCCTGTGCATCGTCGCGGTGGGCATGACCTTCGTGATCCTGTCGGGTGGCATCGACCTCTCGGTCGGCTCGGTGATCGCGCTCACCACCATGGTGTCGGCCTCGCTGGTCGAAAAGCACGGGTGGAGTCCGGCGGTGGTGCTGCCGTTGGTGCTGTTGATGGGCACGGCCTTCGGTGCGCTGCAGGGTTTTCTGATCGAGCGTTTTCGGTTGCAGCCCTTCATCGTCACGCTGGCCGGCATGTTCCTCGCACGCGGCCTGTGCTACCTGATCAGCGTCGACTCGATCAGCATCACCCACGCCACCTACACCGAGATCTCGCAATGGCGCATCCCGGTGTGGGGCGATGCGTCGCTCTCTGTGGGCGCGGTGCTCGCGCTGGTGGTGGTGGCGGTGGCCATCTTCATCGCGCACTACACGCAGTTCGGGCGCACGGTCTACGCCATCGGCGGTAGCGAACACTCGGCGGTGCTGATGGGGTTGCCGGTCAAATCCACGATCGTCGGCGTCTACACCTTCAGCGGCTTCTGCTCGGCGCTGGCCGGTGTGGTGTTCACCTTCTACATGCTCTCGGGCTACGGCCTGCATGCGGTGGGGCTGGAGCTGGATGCGATTGCGGCGGTGGTGATCGGAGGCACGCTGCTGACCGGCGGTGTGGGTTATGTGGCGGGCACCTTGTTCGGCGTGTTGATCCTCGGCATCATCCAGACGCTGATCATGTTCGACGGCACGCTCAGCTCGTGGTGGACACGCATCGTCATCGGCGGGCTGCTGTTCGTCTTCTGCCTGCTGCAGCGGGTGTTCGAATCAAAACGCGTGAGGTGAGGGCATGGCACGCGGGCTGATCGGCATCGACTGGGGCACAACACATCGCCGTGCCTACCTGCTCGGCATGCAGGGGCAACTGGTCGCCGAATACAGCGACGACCAGGGCTTGCTGGCGTCGCAGGGGCGTTTCGCGGAAAGCTTTGCCGCCGTGCTGGCGCGCTGGCCCCACGGTCTGCCGGTGCTGATGTCGGGCATGGTGGGTGCGGCGTCGGGCTGGCAGGAAGTGCCCTACCTCGATGCCACCACACCGCTCACCACGCTGACCGAGCGGCTGATGCCCTTGCGCGCCTCACCGGCGGGACGCGCCTGTGCCATCGTGCCCGGTTACCGCTGGCGCGGAGGGCCTGGCCAAGTCGACGTGATGCGCGGTGAAGAAACGCAGCTGCTCGGCGCGCTGGCCCTCGGCCACGGCGACGGCTGGTACGTGCTGCCTGGCACACACAGCAAGTGGGCAAGGGTGGAGCAGGGTGCAGTGAGCGTGTTGCGCACCTACATGACCGGCGAGCTGTTCGGCCTGCTCGGCCAGCACGGCACGCTGGCCAGCATGGTGGACACAAGCGCCCACCACGCACCGGCCTTTCATGACGGCTTGCAAGCGGCCACACAAGGCGTGCTCTCGCAAACCCTGTTTGGCTGCCGTGCCCGTGTGGTGGCGGGTGACATGCCGGCCGCCCATGCGCGGTCGTACCTCTCGGGCCTGTTGATCGGCGCGGAGTGGGCCGACGCCGTGCAGCGCACGCCCGGTCTGCCGCAGGTGACGCTGATCGCAGCCGACCCCCTGGCCGAGGCTTACAAGACAGCGGCCCTTCACCACGGCTGCGCGCTGAGCGTGCTCGACCCGCGCGAGGTCTATCTGGCTGCGCTGTGGGCCTTGCGTGAAGGGCTTGCCACATCGTGAACGACCTGCATCGTTTTCAACCCCCGCTGGTGGCGATCTTGCGCGGGCTCACGCTGGCCGAAGTGCAGCCGCTGGGTCGCGCCTTGTTCGACGCCGGCTTTCGCATCGTCGAGGTGCCGCTCAACCGGCCCGAGGCGCTGGACTGCATTGCCGCGCTCAGGGCCATGGCGCCGGCCGACGCGCTGGTGGGCGGTGGCACCATGCTCAGCGCCACCGACGTCGACAACGTGCATTCGGCAGGGGGCCGGCTGATGGTGGCGCCGAATTGCGAGGCCGACGTGATCCGCCGTGCCAACGATCGCGGCATGCTGGCCGCGCCCGGCGTGGCCACGCCCAGCGAAGCTTTCAACGCATTGCGCTGGGGTGCGCACGCGCTCAAGCTGTTTCCGGCCGACATGGTGGGCCAGGCGGGTCTCAAGGCCTTCAAGTCGGTGTTGCCACCGGGTACGCCGCTGTGGCCGGTGGGGGGTGTCACACCCGAAGGCATCGCGGCGTGGGTGAATGCCGGCGCCACCGGCTTTGGCATCGGCAGCCAGTTGTTCCAGCCGGGTGTCTCGCCGCAGGTGCTGGCGAGCCGTGCGCAGGCCTTCATCGCCGCCTGGGCTGCCGCAGAATAGAAGCGCCCGACGCCTGGTTCGGGTCGAACCGGGAGTGCGGGTCAATGGACCAAGTGGATGCCGTCGTGGTCGGTGCGGGCGTGGTGGGCCTGGCGATCGGCCGCGCGTTGGCACAGCGCGGGCTCGAGACTCTGGTGCTGGAAAGCGAAACCGCCATCGGCACCGGCATCAGCTCGCGCAACAGCGAGGTGATTCACGCCGGCCTTTACTACCCTGCCGGCTCGCTGAAAGCGCGGCTGTGTGTGCAGGGCAGGCAGCAGCTGTATGCGTTCTGCGAATCTCACGGCGTGCCGCACCAGCGCTGCGGCAAGCTGGTGGTGGCCACCGACGAGAGCCAGCTTGCCGGGCTCGATGCGCTGATGGGCAAGGCGGCAGCCAATGGCGTGCACGACCTGCGGCGGCTCGGCGCGGCCGAGGCGCTGGCGCTCGAGCCGCAGCTGGCTTGCGTGGGTGCCATCTTGTCGCCTTCCACCGGCATCATCGACAGCCACGCTTTGATGCTGGCCCTGCAAGGCGACCTGCAGCGGGCGGGCGGTGACGTGGCCTTGTCGTCGCCGGTGCAGCGCATCGTCTGCGGCGCGGGCCGGCATGTCTTGCAGGTGGGTGGTGACGAGCCGATGGAGCTGGCCGCACGCACCGTGATCAACGCGGCGGGCCTGTGGGCGCCGCGTCTGGCGGCTGCCACCGAAGGGCTGGGCCCGGCTCATGTGCCGCGCGCTCATTTCAGCAAAGGCAACTACTACGCGCTGGCCGGCCGGGCGCCGTTCTCACGGCTCGTCTACCCCTTGCCGCAAGACGCCTGGTTGGGTGTACACCTGACGCTCGACCTGGGCGGGCGGGCACGTTTTGGCCCCGACGTGGAGTGGCTGCCCGATGAGGTGGCCGACGCGCCCCTCGACTACGTGGTTGACCCCGCACGCGCTGCCGGCTTTTACGCCGACGTGCGCCGCTATTGGCCAGGCTTGCCCGATGGCGCTTTGCAGCCGGCCTACAGCGGCATGCGCCCGAAGATCCACTCGCGCGATCAACCCGCGCCCGACTTCCGCATCGACGGGCCGCGCGAGCATGGCGTGGCGGGCCTGGTCAACCTGTTCGGCATCGAGTCGCCAGGGCTCACCTCGTGCCTGGCCCTGG
>NZ_JANOCG010000081.1:0-5421 GCF_031412075.1 Rhizobacter sp. | reverse complement strand
CCGACTTCAAGGCCGTGTGGCCGAGCGCCGGGCCTGGGATCACAGCGTCGCCCGCGGGTACCGTCGAGCCGTTCTCGGTCATCGGACCGTGGCCGCTGCCGACGCTCAATACGGCCCTGTTGCTGAGCTCGGGCGTTACCTTGACGATCGCGCACCACGCGCTGATCGCTGGCCAGCGTAGCAAGACCGTGCTCTGGATGTGGGTCACCGTGCTGCTCGGCGCCACCTTCCTCGGCGTGCAGGCCTACGAGTACATGCATGCCTACCGCGACCTGAACCTGAAGCTGTCGTCGGGTATCTTCGGCTCCACCTTCTTCATGCTCACCGGCTTTCACGGCTTTCACGTGTTCGTGGGCATGCTGATGCTGCTGTTCATCACGCTGCGTCTGATGAAGGGCCACTTCACCCCGCAGCGCCACTTCGGCTTCGAAGGCGCCGCCTGGTATTGGCACTTCGTCGACGTGGTCTGGCTCGGCCTGTACATCGTCGTGTACTGGCTCTGAGCGACTCACCTTGACTCCATGCAAAGAGCGCCCGGTGGGCGCTCTTTTGTTTGGTCGCTGACTGAACTTCACTGGCCGATCGGAATCCCCGTGGGGCGGATCCAGCCCATCCAGTAGCTCAACAGAATGCACACGAACAGCAGCACCGACAGACCCACACGCAGGGCCAGCGCACGCATCATGTTGCTGGTCTTGGGCTTGCCGTCTCGGCCGTCGCGCATCATGAACACACCGGCCGATGCCAGTGCCGCAATGATCAAAACCAGGCCCACGCCGATGAGGTATTTCATGGGCGTTGATTATGCTGGCTGACCCAAGGCGCCGTGCGCTCATCGTGCTCGTGGCCACGCTGCTGGCCATGGCGATCACGGCACGACTGGGGGTGTGGCAGTTGAGCCGCGCCGCGCAAAAAGAGGCGCTGCAGTCGGCGCTCGATTCGCGCGGCGGCCTGCCCGAACTGCTGCAGTCCGCGCTGCCTGCCAACGAAGTGCAGGCGGCGGCGCAGCACTTCCGCCCAGTGCGTTTGGAAGGTGAATGGAAGCAGGGCGCCACGGTCTTTCTCGACAATCGGCAGATGAACGGGCGCCCCGGTTTCTTCGTGCTCACGCCCTTGATGCTGGGGCCCGATGACGCGGTGCTGGTGCAACGTGGCTGGACACCGCGCAACACGCAGGATCGAACCCGCGTGCAGCCGGTGCCCACGCCCGCCGGGCGCATCGAGGTGCTCGGCCAGATGGCCCCGCCGCCGGGCAGGTTGTTCGACTTTGCGGGCCCAGCGGCCTCGGGAGTGATCCGGCAAAATCTGATGCTCGCCGATTTTTCTCGCGAGCTGGGTGTGAACCTGCGGCCCTGGACGGTGCTGCAGGCCGACACACCCGGCATCGCCACCGACGGGCTGCTGCGGCAATGGCCCCGTCCGGCGGCCGATATCCACAAGCACTATGGCTACGCCTTTCAATGGTTTGGCTTGTGCGCTCTCTTGGCAGGTCTGTATGTCTGGTTCCAACTCCTCCGCCCCCGGCTCACGCGAAACGCCTGAGGGCGCCGCCGGCCTGAGCTTCACCGTGCACTCGATGCCGGCGGCAGCGCTCGACGACCGCCGAACGCAATACGGCCGTCTGAAGATGCTGCTGGTGTTGCTTGTCTGCGCGGCGCCGGTGATCGCGTCGTACTTCACCTACTTCGTGATCCGCCCCGAGGGCCGTACCAACTACAGCGAGTTGATGCAGCCGCTGCGGCCGGTGCCTGTCGATCTGCCGCTTGCCAACCTGCAAGGCCAGACCGTGCAGCCCCTGTCACTCAAGGGTCAATGGCTGCTGGTGGTGGTGGGTGGCGGCAATTGCAACGAACGCTGCGAGAAAAATCTCTGGTTGCAACGGCAGCTGCGCGAGTCGCTCGGCCGCGAGAGCGCGCGGCTCGACAAGGTCTGGCTGATCAACGATGACGCTGCCGCCCGGCCCGAGACCGTGCAGGCGGTGACGACTGGCGTGCCTGTCACCGTGCTGCGTGTGCCGCCCGCGGCGCTGGCGACCTGGGTACAGCCTGCGGCGGGCCGGCAACTCGACGAGCACATGTACATCGTCGACCCGATGGGCAACTGGATGATGCGGGTACCCCCGCAGCCTGAGCCGGCCAAGCTCAAGAGCGACATCCTGAAGCTGTTGCGCGCGTCCGCTTCATGGGACCAGGCGGGGCGCTGACACGGTGGCTTCTTCCTACGACTTCAGCCCGCTGCTGGTGCTGGCTCTGCTGAGCCTGCTGCTGGGCGCCTTGCCACTCGCATGGATCGGGTTTCGCCACCGGCACGCGTCGCCGGGAGTGCGGCTGCGCGCGCTGACCTTCTTCACCCTCTTTCTCACCTTCGACTTGGTGGTGTTCGGCGCCTTCACCCGCCTCTCCGACTCGGGCCTGGGCTGCCCCGATTGGCCCGGCTGTTATGGCAGCGCCAGTCCCCTGGGTGCGCACGCCGACATCCAGGCCGCCCAGACCGCCATGCCCACCGGCCCGGTGACACACGGCAAGGCCTGGATAGAGATGGTGCACCGTTACCTGGCGGCCGTGGTGGGCGTGCTGTGCATCGCGCTGGCCATTGCCAGCTGGCGTGCGCGGCGGTTGGGAGCTGCCGTGCTGTCGCCCTGGTGGGCCACGGCGACTTTGGCGTGGGTCTGTGTGCAAGGCGCATTCGGCGCGCTCACCGTGACGATGAAGCTCTACCCGGCCATCGTCACCGCCCATCTGCTGGGCGGGCTCACCTTGCTGGCCTTGCTGGCCGTGCAGAGCCAGGCTTACCTGCGTGCGCCGCTCCCGCTGACGCGCGCTGTGCATCGTGGCGTGTGGGCCGTGCTGCTGCTGTCTGCGGCGCAGATCACCCTGGGCGGCTGGGTCAGCACCAATTACGCTGTGCTGGCCTGCAGCGATTTCCCAACCTGCCAGGGCCGGTGGTGGCCGGAGATGGATTTCGGCCATGGCTTCACCGTGCTGCGTGAGCTGGGCGCGGGAAAGGATGGCGGCTACCTGCCGTTTGCCGCGCTCACCGCCATTCATTTCACCCACCGCGTCGGTGCGCTCATCGTGTTGAGTGCCATGGTCTGGTTGGCTTGGGCACTGTTCGCGAGTCGGGACCCGGCGGTACGCCCTTGGGCCGGGGCGCTGGTCGGCGTGGCCGTGTGGCAACTCGCCAGTGGCCTGAGCAACGTGGTGCTGGGCTGGCCGCTGGTGGCGGCACTGGCCCACACGGCGGGAGCCGCAGCGCTGGTCGCCTTGCTGGCGGTGATGCTCGCGCGTGCCCGGCAAGCCCGGCCAGGCTCGTAAAATGGCCGATTCGCCTGTTGCCATGTCTGAAACACTCAGCCCTCCCATTCCCGCCGCTGCGCGCCTGTCGCCGGTGCGCCAGTTCTATGCACTGACCAAACCTCGTGTCGTGCAGCTCATCGTGTTCTGCGCCGTCATCGGCATGCTGCTGGCCGTGCCGGGGGTGCCCGACTGGCGCCTGGTGCTGCCGGCGACCGCGGGCATCTGGCTGGTGGCGGCAGCGGCCGCGGCGTTCAACTGCGTGGTCGAGCAACGCATCGATGCCAAGATGGCACGCACCGCCTGGCGGCCCACGGCCAAGGGCGAGCTGACCAACACCCAGACCTTGCTGTTCTCCGGCGTGCTGTGCGCCGCCGGCAGCGCGTTGCTCTACTGGCTGGTCAACCCGATGACCATGTGGCTCACCTTCGCCACCTTCGTTGGCTACGCCGTGATCTACACCGTGGTGCTCAAGCCGATGACGCCCCAAAACATCGTGATCGGCGGCGCGTCGGGTGCGATGCCGCCGGTGCTGGGCTGGGCGGCGATGCGCGGCGATGTCGGGCCCGAGGCGCTGATGCTGTGCCTGATCATCTTCTTGTGGACACCGCCACACTTCTGGGCGCTGGCCTTGTACCGTGTCGAGGACTACCGCAAGGCCGGCCTGCCGATGCTGCCGGTGACGCACGGCAACGAGTTCACGCGGCTGCAGGTGCTGCTCTACACCTTCGTGCTGTTTGCGTCGACGCTGCTGCCGTTCATCTTCGGCATGAGCGGCGTGATCTACCTGGCGGCAGCGGTGTTGCTCGGCGCCGGCTTCATCGCTTACGCATGGAAGCTGTGGCGCCATTATTCCGACGCGTTGGCGCGCAAGACCTTCCGCTTCTCGATCCTTCACCTCTCGCTGCTGTTTGCGGCGTTGCTGGTCGACCACTACCTGGGCCCCTTGCTGTGAAGCCTCAACGCCGACTCCTGCTGCTGGCCGCCGCCACCGTGTTGACCGGTTGCGACAAGCTCCCCGGCTTGTCGGGCAGCAAGCCTGGCTTCAAGGCCATCGACATCACCGGTGCCGAATACGGCAGCAAGCTCTCCTTGCCCGACCAGAATGGCCAAGCACGCACGCTGGCCGATTTCAAAGGCAAGCTGACGGTGGTCTTCTTCGGCTACACCCAGTGCCCTGACGTGTGCCCCACCACCATGGCCGAGTTGGCGCAGGTGAAAAAAGCGCTCGGCAAAGATGGCGAGCGGGTGCAGGGCGTGTTCATCACCGTCGACCCCGAGCGCGACACGCCGGAGTTGCTGAAGGCCTACATGTCGGGCTTCGACCCGAGCTTTATCGCCCTGCGCGGCACACCCGAACAAACCGCGGCCACCGCGAAAGACTTCAAGGTGTTTTACGCCAAGGTGGCGGGCAAGAGCGACGGCAGCTACACCATGGACCACACGGCGGGCTCGTACATCTTCGATGCGAGCGGCAAGCTGCGGCTTTTCACCCGTTATGGCGCTGGCGCCGAGGCCTTGACGGCCGACTTGAAGACGCTGCTCGCGGCAGGATAGAGAAACAAAAACGGCCCCGAAGGGCCGTTTTCTTTGAGCGTAAAGATCACGCAGCGTCTTCGGCCAAGGCCTTGCGCATCTTCTTCATGGCCGCCACCTCGATCTGGCGGATGCGCTCGGCGCTGACGCCGTATTCACTCGCCAGGTCGTGCAGGGTCATGCCGCCGGAGCTGTCGTCGTTCACCTTGAGCCAGCGCTCTTCGACGATGCGGCGGCTGCGTGCGTCCAGCGCGTCGAGCGCCTGGGCGATGCCGTCGCCGGCCAGCCAGTCGCGGCGGTGCGCTTCGATCACGCGTGTGGGCTCGGTGCTGTCGTCGGCCAGGTAGGCGATGGGGGCGTAGCTCTCTTCGCCGTCATCGGTCTGCGGCTCGAGCGCCACGTCACCGCCCGACATGCGGGTTTCCATCTCCAGCACCTCTTCGCGCTTGACGTTCAGCTTGCGGGCGACAGTGTCGACCTCGCCCTGCGTCAGCGTGCTGCGGTGCGTGTTTTCGTCGGCCGAGTCTTCCTTCAGGCTCTGCTTCATCGAGCGCAGGTTGAAGAACAGCTTGCGCTGCGCCTTGGTGGTGGC
>NZ_JANOCG010000080.1:0-1841 GCF_031412075.1 Rhizobacter sp. | reverse complement strand
GCGCGTGAAGGGGCGCGCTGCCCGGCGCCGATTCGGCCGAGCCGAGGTCAAAGAATCGCCGCAAGCTTTTGGTACTGAACATGATTGCTCCTCAAAGTGTTTTGGATGCGAACTCGAGCACGAGGCCGATGACCGTCGCCGAGGTGACGATGGCGACCACGTGCCACACGATCAGCGGCGCCTTGAACAAACGCGCCAGCAGGATCATTTCGGGGATGCTGGTGCCGGCGGCCGACACCAGAAAGGCCGCCACCGGGCCTGTGCCCAGGCCCTTGTCGAGCAAGGCCAAGGCGATGGGTACCACCATGGCCGGGCTGACGTAAAAGGGCACTCCGATGAGCGCCATCGCGGTGATCAGCGCCCAGGCGGGCAGGCCAGCCTGCAGCTCAAGCAGCGCGGCTTGCGGCACGTAGCCATAGATGAGTGCACCGGCCACGACCCCTGTTGCGAGGTAGGGCGATGATGACTTGAGCTCGACCCAGGCCGAGCGCAATGCAAACCTCAACTTGGCAGACAGCGGCACGGTCACCGTGGTGCCACCCACGTGCACCGCGCCCACCGGGCTGGCCGCAGGCAGCAGCTTGACAAAGCGGGCCATGCCGATGCGGTCGACGAACACGCCAAACGCAACGCTGAGCGCGAAGGCCGTCACCAGGAACACGCCCGCCTGCGCTGCGGACTGGTGGCGCAGCAAGACCAGAAGCACCCCCTCGTTGATGACCGGTGACGCAATGAGAAACGTGAAGCACACGCCAAAGCGCAGCTGCGAGCGCAACATGCCCGACAAAACCGGCACGGTGGAGCACGAACAAAACGGCGTGACCGCGCCGGCCGTGGCGGCGAGCACGGCGCCGGTTCCGAGCGAGGTCTTGCCCAGGGTGTCGCTCAGGGTTTGGCCGAAGGTTTGTTGCAGCAGGGCGATGACAAACGCCACCATGAAAAACAACGCGGCCAGCAGCACCCCTTCGGTCAGGATGAAATGCCCCATGCCGTGCAGGCTGCTCATTGGAAGTGAGTTGCGCGTGAGGTGTCGCGCATCAGCAGCATGTCGATGACGCGTGGCGTGGTGGGCGCATCCAGCCCCACCTGGCCGTGAAAGGCGGGTGGGTTGTGGAAGCTGCCAAACAGCATGTCCCACAAGGGCAGCTCGGAGAAGTTGTGGCCACGATCGCCTTTCTCGTGGTGCACGCAGTGGGCCTCGGGGCGCTGGATGACGTTGCCCAACCAGCGTGGCGTGTGGATGTTCCAGTGCTGGAACAGGCTCAGCACGGCGATGAGCACGCTGACGGCCGATGCAGCCAGCGGCGACAGCCCGAGCACGAAGCTCGCCACCAGCGTGCTCATGCCCACCTTGAGCAGCACCTCCGTCGGGTGCGCGAAGTAGGCGCCCAGCATGTCGACCCGCGGCGGGCTGTGGTGCAGCTGTTGGGTGGCTCGCCACAGCCAGGCAAAGCGGTGTTCGGCGCGGTGCAGCCAGTAGCCGGCGAAAGTGGTCACAAGCAGGCCGATGGGCACGCCCCACAGGCCCAGGTGGCTGAGGTCGAACACGTTTCGGCCCTGGAGGTAAGCCACCGGGATCAGCAGCGGCGTGAGCGCGCCCACCACAAGCGTTGACACAAAAAATGCGCCCCCGAGCCAGCGCCAGCCCGAGACGGGCGCGTAGGCCCGCGCCGGAGAGCGTGTTTCGACGAGCAGCATCAGCGCAAAGATGAGTGGCACACCCAGGCTCAGCAGGGCTTCGGTTTTCATGGCGGTGGTTTCCTTGTGTGTATATGGGCGCTGATATGCCCATGTGGGATGAAGTGAGGGTCCGGGGTCAGTGAGATGAAGCTGTGTCGGGC
>NZ_JANOCG010000079.1:0-1789 GCF_031412075.1 Rhizobacter sp. | reverse complement strand
GTGGGGGGCGCGGTAGCGCCGGGCGTTGTTTTTCACCTCCCGGGGGACCCCGGGCCCCCCCGACTCCAGCAGTGCGCCGCCCTGGCCTCTGAGCGATTGGATGCGCGCCACGACTCGATCGGCCTCGTGCTCTTCGTTGTCGCACTCGACCACCTGCACCGGGTCGCCGTCGCCCAGGTCGCTCCACAACTTTTTCTCGAAGAGTTTCGGGTTGTGGCCGATCACCGCGTTGGCCGCCCGCAAGATGTGGCCGGTGGAGCGGTAGTTCTGCTCCAGCGGGATCACCTTCAGCTGCGGGTACTCCTGCGGCAGGCGGCGCAGGTTGTCGATGGTGGCGCCGCGCCAGCCGTAGATGCTCTGGTCGTCGTCGCCCACGGCGGTGAACATCGCGCGTTCGCCGGCCAGCAACTTGAGCATTTCGTACTGGATGGCATTCGTGTCCTGGTACTCGTCGACCAGCAGGTAACGCAGCGTGTCTTGCCATTTGGCGCGCACCTCGGTGTCACGTTGCAAGAGCTTGTGTGGCAGGCCGATCAGGTCGTCGAAGTCGACCGCCTGGTAGGCAGCGAGCCGCTCCTCATAGCGCTTCATCACCTGCTGGGCGATGCGCTCGTCGTCGGTCTCGGGCTGCACGGTGTCGCTGTGCAGGCCACCGTTCTTCCACAGGCTGATGGTCCATTGCCAACGCCGCGCCAAGTTGTTGTCGCTGGTCGCGCCGGCGTCTTTCAGCACACCCAGCACGTCGTCGCTGTCGAGGATGCTGAACTGCTGCTTCAGCCCCAGCTTCTCGCCTTCTGCGCGAAGAATGCGCACGCCCAGCGAGTGGAAGGTGCTGACCACCAAGTTCTTGGCGGCGCGCGGGCCGATCAGCGCCTTGGCGCGCTCGCGCATTTCTTGCGCGGCCTTGTTGGTGAAGGTGATGGCGGCGATCTGCCCCGGCGCGTAGCCGGCTTCCAAGAGGCGCGCGATCTTGTGCGTGATGACGCGCGTCTTGCCCGAGCCCGCGCCGGCCAGCACCAGGCACGGGCCGCCGAGGTGGTGCACGGCTTCCATCTGGGCGGAGTTGAGGGTGTCGGCCACGGTGCGTCTCTGAAGGGCTGCGCATGATAGTCAGTGCACCGTCATCAGGCTTTGTGGCGGCTGTGGTAAACCGCTTGGCCATGAGCCTTCCGACCCGTCGCCGCCAAGTTGTTCTCAGCCTCTCGCTTGCACCGCTTTTCGTGCGCCATGCACGAGCCGCCGACACGCCACGCTTTGCACTGGGCATCGCTTCGGGCCACCCCAAGCCCGACCGTCTGGTGTTGTGGACACGCCTGAGCGGCGCCGACCTGCCGCCCAAGGTCGACGTGCGCTGGGAACTCGCGCACGACGAAGCCTTCACCAAGATCGCAGCGAGCGGCACCGAGCAGGCCGAAGCCGCCTGGGCCCACAGCGTGCACGCCGAGCCGCAAGGCTTGCAACCGGCTCGCTGGTACTGGTACCGCTTCACGGCGCTCGGCCAGCAAAGCGCGGTCGGGCGCACCCGCACCGCACCGGCGGCCGATGCCGACGTGAGCGCGCTGCGTTTTGCCATCGCCAGCTGCCAGCGTTGGGACCACGGTCACTACGCCGCCTGGCGCCACCTGGCCACACAAGAGCTCGACCTGGTGCTGTTCCTCGGCGACTACATCTACGAATACGCCTCGCCACCGCTGGCGCTGCGCCACCACGCGGGCACCGCCACGCAGACGCTCGACGACTACCGCAACCGCTACGCGCAATACAAGGGCGACCCGGCCCTGCAGGCCGC
>NZ_JANOCG010000078.1:0-3509 GCF_031412075.1 Rhizobacter sp. | reverse complement strand
GCATGCGTGCCCACCACCAGCGCCGCTTCGCCCGAGGCCACACGCACCAGCATCTCTGCGCGCTTCTTGCCCTTGCGGCTGCCGGTGAGCCACGCGGTCTGGATGCCGAGCGGCTCCAGCCACTGCACCAGCTTGCGAAAGTGCTGCTCCGCGAGGATTTCGGTTGGCGCCATCAGCGCGCACTGCCAGCCTTCGTTCATCGCAATCGCCGCCGCGAGCGCGGCCACCACCGTCTTGCCCGAGCCCACGTCGCCTTGCAGCAGGCGGTGCATCGGAGCCTCGCGCTGCAGATCGAGCGCGATCTCTTCGACCACGCGGCGCTGCGCGGCCGTCAGGCTGAAGGGCAGCGCGGCGAGCAGTTTTTCTTGCAGCCCGCCCGCCCGCACGGTGAAGCGCGGGGCGCGCTGCAAGGCACGTTCGTTCTTGGCCTGCAGCTGCGAAAGCTGCTGCGCCAGCAGCTCTTCGAACTTGAGCCGCTGCCACGCCGGGTGGGTCTTGTCTTCGAGCTCGCCCAGGCTGACGTCGGGGGTGGGGTGGTGCAAGAAGCGCAGTGAATCGCGCAGGTTCCAGGAGCTAAAAGGCAACAGCTCGGGCGGGATCAGTTCGGCCAGGTCGGCACGGTGCAGGCCCGAGGCGACAGCCTTTCGCAGATAGGCTTGCGGCAGCGTGGCGCTGGTCGGATACACCGGCGTCAGCTCGGTGGCGAGCGGTGTTTCGGCGTCCACACCCTTGAAGCTCGGGTGCACCATCTCCAGCCCGAAGAAGCCGCCACGCGCTTCGCCACGCACACGCACCCGTTTGCCGGCCGCGAGTGTTTTCTGGTGGTTGGGATAGAAGTTGAGAAAGCGCAGAAAGAGTTCGTCGCTTCCGTCATTGAGCTTCACCACCAGCTGCCGCCGTGGGCGAAATTGGATCTGGCAGTCGCTCACCACACCTTCCACCTGCGCCGTGTCACCGTCGCGCAAGTCGCTGATCGGCGTGATGCGGGTTTCGTCTTCATAACGCAGCGGGATGTGCAGCGCGAGGTCGATGTCGCGCACCAGGCCCAGCTTCTCCATCGCCTTCTGCGGGGCCGACTTGGTTCGTGCGGTGGCAGCGGTCGTGGGCGCGGTGGCGGACATGCAATGATTCTGCCCTGTCAACTCCTGACGCCGCGCCGATGGTGCTTCGAACCTTCCTGGCCACCACCCTGGCCCTTCTGCTGCCGGCCTGCGCCGCGGCCCGCGGCTACCAGCCCGAGGGGGACTGCGGCGGCTGGCCGCGCGTGGCACTCACCACGCCGGCTGGCTGGTGCGTCGGCCTGGTGGCAGACGAGCGCGACGGCCTGCGCATGCCGCGACGGCTGCTCGAAGTGTCACCCGGCCGCTTCTGGCTCATCGACATGGGCAGCTGGGAGCGTCGCCGCGGCCGCCTGCTCGAGATGACGCTCGGCACACCCGGCCAACGCCCCACCGTGCGCGTGTTGGCCCAGGCGCTCGACCGGCCGCTTGCGCTGCTGCGTGGCCCCGACGGCCGCATCTACATCGCCGAGTCCGGCACCGTGTGGCGCACGCCGCTGCCTGCGGCCGGCGGCGCCATCCAGCGCGAAGACCTCATCACGGGCCTGCCCGACGATGGCGCCCACCCGCTCAAAGAACTGGCCTTCGGCGAGGGCGGCACGCTCTACATCAACGTGGGCTCGGCCACCGACGCTTGCCGCAACGACGCGCAGCAGCAGCCGCAGCCCTGCCCCGAGCGCCAGGGTGACAAGCCGCGTGCGGCTGTCTACGTGGCCGTGCTCGGCGGCCCTGGCTTCACGCTGCAATCGCTTCGGCCTTTCGCCACCGGCCTGCGCAACTCCCTTGCGCTGGTGCACGTTCCGCGCGTCGGCCTGCTGCAGGGCGAAAACTCCATCGACTACCCCGATGCCGCGGCGCCCGCCGAAGAGCTCAACCTGCTGCGCGACGGCGCCGACCATGGCTGGCCTTACTGCGTGGCGGCACGCGCGCCGGCGCGCGGCTATGAGAAGCGCTTTGACTGCCGCAAGACGACCGCGCCGCTCGCGCTGTGGCCGGCCCATGTCGCCCCGCTTGCGATGCTGCACGCCACGCACGGGCCGCTACAAGGCCAGGTGCTGGTGGCGTGGCACGGCCACCGCCCGGCGGGCCGCCGCGTGGTCGGCTTTGCGCTCGATGCGCAGGGGCGTCCGCAGGGCCAGCCCACCGACTGGATCGGCGGCTGGACCGAGCGCGCGCCGCATCGCCCCACCGGCACGCCGGCCGGCCTGGCGCTCGATGAGCAAGGGCGGCTCTGGGTGGTGGAAGACCGCAACCGCAGCGTGCTGGTGCTGATGCCCGACGCGCGCTGACCATCTGCGGGCCGCGTGGAACAATTGACGCCCACCCTCGCATCGAGGCCGGTGAAGCCTCCGATCCATGCACGCCGCAACCCCTGCTTCCTTCTCGCTGCGCGACTTCGATTTCGAGCTGCCCCCCGAGCTCATTGCTCAGCACCCCGCGGCCGAGCGCAGCGCCTCGCGGCTGCTCGACGGAAGCGGCCCATCGCCGATTGACCGCATCTTTCGCGAGTTGCCCTCGCTGCTGCGTGCGGGCGACCTGCTGGTGTTCAACGACACGCGGGTGATCAAGGCGCGCCTGCTCGGCGCCAAGGCCACGGGCGGCTCGGTCGAAGCGCTGGTGGAACGGGTGCTTCCGAATCACGAGGTGATGCTGCACCTGCGCGCGAGCAAATCGCCCAAGCCCGGTGCGGTGATCCGCTTCGCTCATGGCGACAAGAGCTTCGACGCCGAGATGCTCGGCCGCGGTGGCCCGGAGAACTCGCTCTTTCATCTGCGCTTCCCGAGCGAGCCGTTTGCGCTGATCGAGGCGCACGGCCATGTGCCACTGCCGCCCTACATCACGCACGCCGACGATGCCGTCGACGAACGCCGCTACCAGACCGTGTTCGCCGCCAAGCCCGGCGCTGCTGCAGCGCCCACCGCAGCGCTGCATTTCGACGAGGGTGTGCTGGCCGCCCTGCGCGAGCGCGGCGTCGGCAGTGCGAGCGTCACGCTGCACGTGGGGGCTGGCACCTTCCAGCCGGTGCGCAGCGACAACCTGGCCGAGCACAAGATGCACAGCGAGTGGTTCGAGGTGCCACAGGCCACGGTGGACGCGATCGCCGCGACCCACGCAGCCGGTGGCCGGGTGGTGTCGGTGGGCACCACCACGCTGCGTGCGCTCGAATCGGCCGCGCGCGGCGGGGTCTTGCAAGCCGGCAGCCGCGACACCGACATCTTCATCACCCCCGGCTTTCAGTTTCGCGTGGTCGATGTGCTCGTCACCAACTTCCATTTGCCCAAGAGCACGCTGCTGATGCTGGTGAGTGCCTTTGCCGGCTACGAGCCGGTGATGGCCTTGTACCGGCACGCCATCGCGCAGCGTTACCGCTTCTTCAGCTACGGCGACGCGATGCTGCTGGTGCGAAAAACCGGCGCTTGATACGGCGTCGCTCAACGTGCCTGCGGCAAC